>JAGCFC010000008.1 GCA_017650325.1 Salinivirgaceae bacterium
GTTGAATGTTACGTTGCTGAAGTTGGGGCTCGTGTTCTCAAACAGCTCAGCAGTCCACCCCAATATGTACTCGCCGGCGTCGGTCTTTAGCTGAATATTCTGCATATATGTTTGGAAAACAGTATTATTAACAGGACCAAAAGAGCCTTTTCTAAAGTAGAGCTCACTGTTACAACTGATTACATCCGATTCGGATGATACAGTATAATGGTTGCCCTGTCCGTTGTAAACTACGGTGCGGGTTGGCATTGTAATGGTTACAACAACCTCGTCGGTAACAGGAGTGATGTCGGCATTGGCTTTAGGTTCGCTCTCGTCAACGTCCAGATAGTAGTTGTCCTTATCGGTGCCACCGCTGATCGCGATGTTGCTGAAATAGATGTCAACGTCGGTGTTGGCATTTTCGTCGTCAAACTCAACATCGTAGCTGAACTCAAGCTCGTCGCCACTTACGCGGTTGTCGCTGAATGAGCCAGATGCACTGGTTGTGCCGTCGTAAACCTTGTTGCTGGCAGCAAAGTTGCTCAGAACAAGCTCACGGGCGGTGATGTTGGCCTTTGCCGTACCTTCTGCGTTGGCAAACTTGTAGTTGGCCGCATCGGCACCCGATTTTGTGTAAGTGAAGTTCACGGTTTTGTTGGTGCCTACATTCTTATTATCGAAAGCAGCCGCTGTGCCGAAGGTTACAGCATCACCGTTTACAATATTGCTTGCCTCGATGGTTACGGTTGTTGCGGTGTTGCCATCGTAAACCTTGCCGGCAGCCGTAATCGAACTGAATTCAAGCTTTCGCTGCTCAATGTTGGCAGTGGTTGTGCCTGTTGCATTGGCAAACGCGTAGTTTGCAGCATCGGCGCCGCTCTTTGTGTAGTTGAAGCTGACTGCCTTGCCGTTGCCAACATTCTTGTCAGCAAAAGTGGCGGTTGTGCCAAACGTTACATCGTCGGTGGCAACCTTGTCAGTTGTGTAGCTGACGGTTGTTGCAGTGTTGCCATCGTAAGTCTTGTTTTCGGCTTTGATATTGCTGATGGCAAGAGTTTTGACTGTGATGTCAGCTTTTGCAGCACCTGTGGTTGCCGCCAAGGTGTAGTTGTCCTTGTCAGCACCGCCGCTAATGGCTATGTTGCTGAAGTTGACATCTTTGCCATTTTCAACGTTCTTGTTGGCGAACGAGTAGTTGTAGCTGAACTCAAGCACGTCGCCGCTCACACGGTCATCGCTGAACTGTCCGCCAGTGGCGTTGGTTGTTGCGTCGTATGTCTTGCTGTCGGCCTTGAAGTTGCTCAGAGTAAGGCTGCGGGCAGTAATATTGGCTGTTGCAGTAGCTTCTGTGTTGGCAAACTTGTAGTTGGCCGCATCGGCACCCGATTTTGTGTAAGTGAAATTCACGGTTTTGTTGGTGCCAACATTCTTATCAGCGAAAGCAGCCGCTGTGCCGAAGGTTACAGCATCACCGTTTACAATGTTGCTTGCCGCAATGGCCACTGTTGTTGCGGTGTTGCCATCGTAAACCTTGCCGGCAGCCACTGTAGAACTGATTACAAGTTCTCGCTGCTCAATATCGGTGGTAGTTGTTTCCGATGTCTTCGCAAAAGCGTAGTTGTTGGCATCGTCGCCACTCTTGGTGTAGTTGAAGCTGACGGTCTTGCCGTTGCCAGCATTCTTATTATCAAATGTGGCTGCTGTTCCAAAGGTTACATTATCGCCTGCAAACACGTCGACATCGTAGCTGACGGTTGTTGCGGTGTTGCCATCGTAAACCTTATTTTTGGCTTTAATGTTGCTGATAGTAAGTATTTTAGGCGTAATGCTAAATGTTTTGCTAACCGATGAGCCATTGGCGATTGTCCACGTTACAGTGGCATCGCCTACATAGAAGTTGTCTGCGTACTCAACCGTGGTTTTCGAATCATCGAAAGTGAAGGTTTTGCCGCACATTACATGACCAATTGTAACATCCAATCCATCGTCAAGTGTGTAATCAGCTCTTTTGTAGGGATAACTTTCCTTGTTGAATGTTATATCAGTTTCGGCAAGTTGGTCAAATATATAACTGCCGTTGCCAGCAAGATTGTTACCTGCCACTGTTCCGTTGGCGAAAAGTGTGCCGTTGTTAGTGATTACAGCATTTCCTGTTGTAGTGAGCGACGTTCCAGCAGGTACGTTGAGTGTTTTTCCTGCGGCAATCTCGTAATTGGTAGCCAAATACGCATTGCCAACCACAGTGTATGTATCGCCATCTTCTTCAATATAGCCCGATACAAAATTATGAGTATTATCAAGCACAGGATATCCATCGGAATACAAATTCTGGTGCCATGCTTTTTTGTTGTTGGTGTTGAGCAGATAGCCGATTTTCCCGCTTGCAAACTCTTCGGCTGTGGCCGCTGTCGTCTCGCCTGGCACGTCGGCGGTTGTTTCTCCTTCTGTTGAATTGCCAACACCATTCTGTACCACGGGTTGCCCGTCTTTGGCGCAGCCTGCCAAGTAGTAGCAATTGTCTTGGACGCCACTGCTACCGCAAATGCCGCCAACAGCGTAAGAACCCGAAACCGTTCCTGTGTTGTGGCAGTTGGTTTGGGCGCCATTTATGCCGCAAATGCCGCCAACATAGGCAGAAGAACCCGTAACCGCTCCTGTGTTGTAACAGTTGGTTTGGGCGCCATAATAACCGCAAATGCCGCCGACATAGTAAGAAGAACCCGTAACCGCTCCTGTGTTGTAGCAGTTTTCTAAAGTGCCATAATAACCGCAAATGCCGCCGACATCAGCACCACCCGAAACCGTTCCTGTGTTGTAGCAGTTGGTTATGGTTGTGGTTGTACTACCACTACAAACGCCGCAAATGCCGCCAACCCATTGGTGACCTTTTAAATAAGAACCAATAACTCCTACGTTCTTTATCGTCGCTCCATCGGTCCTGCCTATCAGTCCCACATGGTTGCCGCCATCGGGGTAGTCGCCGCTCGTTGCGTTATTGAAATACAAACCGCTAACGGTGTGTCCGTTGCCGTCGAATGTGCCAGCATATCCATATTTTAAAATTCCAATCGGTGTCCAACTATATGTTGGTGTGCCGTTGAGAGTGCCATCGTTGTTCAATACGTTTTCGTTAACTACAATGTCGGCTGTAAGAACGGCATTTATAGTGTTGTTGCCGTTGTTCACTTCGTTGGCAAACCAATAGAGTTCGGCTGATTTGCTAATAGCGTAGTAGCCAACGAAATCGGCCGAGAGATTCAAACTGCTATAGTTGCTTTCGGTTACCAAAGTGCCATGAACTGCGAATTGGCCGCAAGTAGGGCAGTATCCAGTAACATCCATTATCGACGGATGGTCTTTATGAGTGTTGTTTGCATCATTGCTGAAGGAAAGGCATGGCAGCGTTGCATATACCACAGTGTGAGTTTTGTCGAGCACAGGGAATGCGTCGGTGTCTTCGCCATTAAGGTTTTGTCGCCACACATTGTTGTTGCCGCTTGTGCTGCCGTTGAGCAGATAGACTATTTTTCCGCTTGCAAACTCTTCCGCTGTAGCAAAAAAACCACCACCGCTTGAAGAACTGCTGCCTTCCAAGCAGTAGCAGTTGGTTTGGGTGCCACCATTACCGCAAATGCCACCGTAATTCCGTCCTGAAACCGATCCTGTGTTGTAGCAGTTGGTTTGGGTGCCACCACTACCGCAAATGCCGCCAGCACAGCGGCCAGTAGCCCTAACCGTTCCTGTGTTATAGCAGTTGGTTTGGGTGCCTTTATAACCGCAAATGCCGCCAACATAATAGTACCCTATAAAGTAAGAATCAATAACCCCGACGTTCTTTATCGTCGCTCCATTGGCATAGCCTATCAGACCTATATATTTCCCGCCATCGGGGTAATTGCTGTTAGTTGTGTTTTTGAAATACAAACCGCTAATGGTGTGGCCGTTGCCGTCGAATGTGCCTTTGTATTTGTTGTCGTATGTTCCAATCGGTGTCCAACTGTAAGTTGGTGTGCCGTTGAGATTTCCATCGGCGTTAAGTACGTTTTCGTTAACAACAATGTCGGCTGTCAAGACGGCATTTATAGTTGTGTCGCCATTGTTCACTTCATTGGCAAGCCAGTATAGTTCGCCTGAATTGCTAATTGCGTAGTATCCAATAAAATCGGCCGAGAGATTCAAACTGCTGTAGTTGCTTTCATCTACTAAAGTGCCGTGAGCAAAGAATTGGCCACAAGCAGTGCAGTATCCTGTAGCAGTCATTGACGGGTGCTCTATAGCACCAAATGCACATGGGTGCACCACAGCGTGAGTATTGTCTAACACGGGGGATACGTCGCCACCGCTGCCAAGTGTTTGGAACCACGCAAGGTTGCCTTCGCTTGTGCTGTTGTTGAGCAGATAAGCTATTTTACCGCTTGCAAACTCTTCCGCTGAAACACGAGTGCCAAGAGTGTTTTTACTACCACAGCCTGCCAAATAGTAGCAGTTGGTTTGGGTGCCATCAACACCGCAAATGCCGCCGACAGAAGAAGAGCCCGTACTCGAAGCCGTTGTTCCTATGTTATAACAGTTGGTTTGGGTGCCATACCTGCCGCAAATGCCGCCGACACTACTACTACCCGAAACCATTCCTGTGTTGTAGCAGTTGGTTTGGGTGCCCCTTTCTCCGCAAATGCCGCCAATTTTTTCGATAGTACCCAAAACCGTGCCTGTGTTGTAGCAGTTGGTTTGGGTGCCATCACTACCACAAATGCCGCCAGCAATGTTGCTATAAGCCCTGACCGTTCCTGTGTTGTAACAATTAGTTAGGGTGCCATCAATACCGCAAATGCCGCCGACATAGGATTTACCCGAAACCGTGCCTGTGTTGTAGCAGTTGGTTATGTTTGTATTTGAAGTGTAATAAATATAGCCGCAAATACCGCCGACATAATTGGAAGAACCCGAAACTGTTCCTGTGTTGTAGCAGTTGGTTATGGTTGTATTTGAGTTGTAAACATAGCCGCAAATGCTGCCAACATATTGGCAACCATGCAAATAAGAATCAATAACTCCGATGTTCTTTATCGTCGCTTCGTTGGCATAGCCTATCAGACCAACACGGTTTCCGCCATCGGGGTAATTGCTGTCAGTTGTATTATAGAAATACAAGCCGCTAATGGTGTGGTTATTGCCATCGAAAGTGCCAGCATATTTTTTACTTGAAGTTCCAATCGGTGTCCAACTGTAAGTTGGGGTGCCGTTGAGATTGCCTTCGGCGTTAAGCACGGTTTTATTTACTTCAATATCTTTTGTCAATACGGCATTTATGGTGGTGTTGCCGTTGTTCACTTCATTGGCAAACCAATAAAGGTCGGCTGCGTTGCTAATGATGTAGTAACCAATGTAATCGGCTGTAAGATTCAAACTGCTGTAGTCGCTTTCGGTAACCATAGAAGGTGCTGGAGCAATTAATTGGCCGCAAGCAGTACAGTATCCTATACCATTTGTTGCACTATGGTCTTTATGGACATTCGGCGTATTGCTGAATTCAGACTTGCATGGTTGCGTTGCATATACTATAAGGTGGTTGTCCAACACAGGGAATGCGTCGTTGCCATCGCCAAGGGTTTGGCGCCACGTATTGTTGTTTCCGCTTGTGTTGTCATTGAGCAGATAGGTTATTTTTCCGCTTGCAAACTCTTCGGTTGTGGCCGATATTGTCTTGCCTGCCACGTCGGCGGTTGTTTCTCCTATTGTTGCATTGCCAACACCATATTGTACCACGTTGTTTCCGTCTTTGGCGCAGCCTGCCAAATAGTAGCAGTTGGTTTGGGTGCCATTTGTGCCGCAAATGCCGCCGACATTGGAAGAAGTACTCGAAACCGTTCCCGTGTTGTAGCAGTTGGTTTGGGCGCCATAATAACCGCAAATGCCGCCGACATAACCACTACACGAAACCATTCCTGTGTTGTAGCAGTTGGTTTGGGTGCCACCACCTCCGCAAATGCCGCCGACATAAGAGGAAGAACCCGAAACCGTTCCAGTGTTGTAGCAGTTGGTTATGGTTGTTGCACTACTACTACAATAGCCGCAAATGCCGCCGACAGAACTAACACCTTTAATATAAGAGTCAATAACTCCAACGTTCTTTATCGTCGCTTCGTTGGCATAGCCTATCAGACCCACAGACATAGTTGTATTATTGAAATACAATCCGCTAACGGTGTGGCCGTTGCCGTCGAATATGCCTTTAAAGTTTTTTACGATAGTTCCTATCGGTGTCCAACTATGCATTGTTGCGCCGTTGAGTATGCCATCGGCAGGTACGTTTAAGTTAACAACAATGTCGTCAGTAAGTACGGCTTTTGCACCTACCGTGCCACCATTAACCAATTCGGCAAAGCCGTAGAGTTCCTCGGCAGTGCCAATGGCATAGTAGCCATCAAATTCACCACCGCTAATAGTAGTCGGTGTTGCAGGCGTACCACCATAAGGCTCCGATTCCGCCCACGAAGTCAGTGCGCTACCGAGCAGCACCAACGTTGTCAAGAAAAATTGTCTAATCTTTCTCATAATCTTAAAATTTAAATTAATAATTGAATTGTTTATTTTATTGATATTGTTTTCGTTATCGTTTTTTCTCGTAGAGACGTCATAATATGGCGTCTCTACAATAATGCCGTTTCGTAATTCGCAATTCATCATTCGTAATTCAAAAATCCTAATTCCTAACTCCTAAATTCTAACTCACCTTGTCAAAGGTCGGAATCGTGGTTCAAAAAAACAAGGATGACTTAACGAACGGCGGGTTTGACTTAACGAACGGCGAAAATTTGCCAAAATCGACCTGTTTTTTGCAAAAATTTGGTGTTTTTGTTTCAACCACGGAACGCACGAAAAACACGGAATTTTTAAAACGCAAGCGTTTTTTTGTTGGGTGTCGCTTCGCGAGAAATATGAATAAAATTCCAAATAAAAATTATTAGAAAATTGATTTCTAGATTATTATCTCTAACCAAACAAACCCAAAATGAATCATAATTGCGCCCTGAAAGGGCAGTTTATCGATAGCCCAAGGCAGGCGAAGCGACGCCTTGGGTAACGTTGCCCGGCAACGTTGGCGCCCTACAGGGGCAAATCATAAAAATGCGATATTATGAATTGCGCCTACAGCGCGCTGTGATGTGGAATGACGTGTTTCCCAACGTGCCGTTCGCTCTACTCACTCTGCGTTGGGTTATGCAGTTTTAGGCTTTCAGCCCGTTTTTAAATTTGGTTTTAAAAATCTGATTTTTAAAATTTTATATCAATTTTGAATCAAATTTTCTTAAAAATTCTGTGCCTGGTTTGTGGGGCTAATAAAAAAGCCCGGAACTTGCGCCCCGGGCCCTTGCATGAGAGAAAATATGATAATTAATAAACCATTACACGTTTGGCCGTATTGCCGGTTTTCACAATGTAAACGCCTGAGGTGCTGATGGTTATTTCGGCGCGGATGCGATGAATCGCGTCACTACAGATTAACGCACCCATAGCGTTGTAAACCAGAATATCGTCGGTGGCGTTCTCAACAACAATGGTGTTGCCTGTGGCATAGATACTTACCGAAGCTGCGGCATCGTCGGCAATGGCGGTGGCAGGATTGGTGTTCTCGCCACCTTGATTTTCGTTGCCGCCTTGATTACCATTTCCGCCTTGTTCGCCTGTTGCCGGAACAACTTTTTGGGCGACAATTGTCTCGTCGCAAACCGAGCAATGCGAGCCCTCGGTCAAACCATCGGTAGTGGCCGTTGCGGCAACAGCTGCATCAACAACCACGGTGTGGCCTGTGGCCGGAATCACAACCTTGGTGCGGCTCAACTCTGCCTTGCAAACAGAGCAGCAAACCACCGAATCTTTCGAGCCGGCTGCGGTGCAGGTTGCCTCCACAATGTTCTCAAATGCTACGCTGTCGGCCTTGTGGCCCGTAGCGGCAACGGTTTTAGTCTCGCGGTACAACTCAATTTTGCAAATAGAGCAGTAAACAACCGAATCGTATGAGCCAGCCTCGGTGCAGGTTGCGGGAACAACGTTCTCAAAAACAATGCTGTCGGCGTGTGCGCTGAAGGTTGCGGTAAAAGTCTGGCTACTTGTTACATTAACAATGCGCGGATTGTCGGTATTGTTGTCGTTCCACTTAACAAAATGTGCGGCGGGTGTGGCGGTTAGCGTGTCGGTGCCATTGGTGGTTGCAGCCAAATACCACATCGATCCATCGGTGCCTTTAACAGCATAATTTTCGCCGCCGGTTGTTACATTTCCAATCTCAGAATCACCTTCAACATCCACACGCACCACTTTGCAGCCCCACTCCACCGGGCAGTATGTCGAAGATGTCTTATTCCAATTCGACAGCCAGCCCGCAGGTTTTTCTGTCTCGGCAATTTCACAATACAAAGTCACATTGTTGCTGCCATCGAAGGCATAGTTGCCAATGCTCTTAACCGATTCGGAAATGGCCACCGAAGCCAGTTTCTGGCAACAGCTGAAAGCATTGCCTCCGATGCTCGTAACAGAATTTGGAAGGGTTACCGCCTTCAAACTATCGCAATAATAGAACGCATAGTTGCCGATGCTCTCAACTGATTTAGGAATGGTAACAGATTCCAAGCTACTGGTATAAGCGAATGCGCGTTCACCGATGCTTGTAACTGAATTGGGAATGGTAACTGACGTCAGAGCGCTTTCACTGAACGCACCGTTGCCGATGCTTATAACTGAATTTGGAATGGTTACCGATGTTAAGCTTTTGCAACCACTGAACGCATTATCTTTAATGCACATTACAGAATTTGGAATTGTAACGTCGCTGTCGGCACCTATATAAGCAATAAGATTGGTTTTCGCCTCATCGGCATAAACAAAGTCTCCATCGATTATTGGATTCAAATATGGTGCTCCCCATGGTGCTTTAGGGTCGTTGCCAGGATATAATACGGCAACTATACTAACACCGGCCATATAGTTAAACGAGTTGTCGCCAATATCAGTAACCATTGCGGGAAGGATCATCAGTTTGCAACTGAAAGTATAGAACGCCGAACTAATTCCAGTAACACCTTCGGGAATGGTTAACGTTGTCAAATGGGTCCCCATAAATGCGCCAGACTCTATTTTTTTAACCGTTTCGGGAATAACAAAAGAGCCCGACATGCCATTAGGACAGCAATAAACCAGAGTTGTCTTGTCTATATTGTACAAAACATGGTCTTCCATTATATACGCAGTATTGCCTTCAGCCAGAATTATTTCAGCTAAACTACTGCCAAAGAATGCTTGTGTGCCAATGCTCGTAACCGATGCCGGAATAGTCAGCGATGTTGCGCGGCAGCTTGAAAAGGAGTTGCTACCGATTGCTGTTACGTTGAATGTGTTTCCCGCAGTTACTGTTTCGGGAATTGTCAATGGATCGGTTGAATTTGAATTTGAACAACTCGCTATTGATACCGAATTATTGTCTAAAACTTTATAATAAAAATCATCTTTTTGGAAACACAAATAAGCATTGCTGTAATCAAGATTATTGTTTATCGTAACCGTAGCCAGACTGTTGCAGCCACGGAACGCCTCATCGCCAATGCTTGTAACGTTTTCGGGAATGGTTATCGATGTTAGTCCGCTGCAGCTTTCGAAGGCTCTGCTGCCAATACTTGTGATACCTTCGTGAATGGATATCGAAGTCAGGTTGCTGCAATAACTAAAGGCTCCACCGGCAATAGCCTTGCAGTTGCTGTTTATTTCACAAGATGTTATGTTTGTCGCTGTTGCTATCATCAATATTTGATATTGATTCTCATTGGTACCTAAATATTTAGCGTTGTCAAAAGTATTATATGTCATAGAGCAACCATAGAATGCATTGTAGCCAATGTTTGTTACTGATTCGGACAAAGATATCGATGTCAATTTGTTGCAATTACAGAACGCATTGTCGGCAATGGTTGTAACACCCCCCGGAATAGAATATGCTCCGGTTTTACCAACAGGACAAAATAATAGAGTTGTCTTTGCCTTGTTGAACAAAACACCATTTTCAGATGCGAATTCTGTATTATTGCCATTCACACTTATTTCAGTCAATTTGATGCAATTATAAAACACGTTTTCGCCGATGCTTTTTACGCTTGCTGGAATGGTTATCGATGTTAAAGCGCTGCTATAGAAAGCGTAGTTGCCAATGCTTGTTAGTTGTGAGCCTTCGGCAAAAGTTACCGATGTCAGGCCACTGCAATAATAGAACGCCTCATCGCCAATACTTGTGACACTTGCGGGAATGGTTATTGATGCCAATTTTGAACAATAAGCAAACGTATAGCTGTCAATACTTGTTAGTTGTGAGCCTTCGGCAAAAGTTACCGATGTAAGGCCGCTGCAATAATAGAATGCACTGTAGCCAATGCTTGTAACGCTTGCGGGAATGGCTATTGTTGACAATTTGCTGCAACGGTTGAATGCGTAGCCGCCAATATTTGTAACACTTGCGGGAATGGCTATGGAGGTAATGTTGCTGCAACCACGGAATGCTTCGTATCCAATATTTGTAACGCCTTCGGGAATGGAGTAAGATTCGGTTTTACCGGCAGGACAACATATTAAAGTCGTCTTAGTTTTGTTAAACAAGACACCATTTTCTGATGCGTATAGTGTGTTATTGCCATTCACATTAATATCAGTCAATAGGCTGCAATCACAGAACACAGTTTCACCGATGTTTGTAACCGATTCGGGAATGGTTATTGTTGTCAATTTGCTGCAACTATAAAACGCAGTCTGGCCAATGCTTTTGACGCCTGCAGGAATGTCTATCGATGCCAGTTGGCTGCAATTTATGAACGCATCATTACCAATGCTTGTAAGTTGCGAGCCTTCGGCAAAAGTTACCGATGTAAGGCCGCTGCAACTAGAGAACGCCGATGCAGCAATACTTGTAACCGTGTACTCCTTGCCACCAACTTGGGGATAAGTAACCTTTGCGGGGATTTCCAAAGCGCCCGTAGGTTTGGTTGTGCCTTTGGCAACCGAAACATAACGATTTACAGGATCAGTAACCGTGAATTTCAAGGTTCCGGCCTCGTTTTCGAATGTGGTTTGTGCCCACGCTGTCAATGCGCTACCCATCAGCACCACCGTTGTCAATAAAAATTGTCTGATCTTTCTCATAATCATAAAATTTAAGGTTTATAATAAGTGTTTATTTAATTGTGTTCTAACAGATTTCGCCCAGAATGCAGCATGCTGCAACAAGCAGCGTCAACACGCCAATAAAAATGCCGGCGAAATACTTTGTTGTGTCGGATTGTTTCACGGCCTGATTTGCCACCATTCTGCCGTTTACCGTTCTAAGTTCGTAGTTCATAATTGTACTGTTTTAAGTGTTTAACTGGTTTAAAGTTGAGTCGCTTCGCTGTTGAGAAGTTTAGACGCTTCGCTGTTTAGATAACTAATCATTCTCAACTTTCTAAACTCTTAACTCCTTAACCTTTCATTTTTCAATTTTTCATTTTCAATTTTCAATTCATCACAATACAAAGGTTGAACGTGCGGTTTAAAAAAACAAGGACGACTTAACGAACGGCGGGTTTGACTTAACGAACGGCGAAAATTTGCCAAAATCGACCTGTTTTTTGCAAAAAATTGGTGTTTTTGTTTCAACCACGGAACGCACGAAAAACGCGGACGTTTTTTGTTTCAACCACGGAACGCACAGAAAACACGGAATTTTTAAAACGCAAGCGTTTTTTGTGTTTGGGGTGTCGCTTTGCGAGAATTATTTTTCTAACCAAACTAACCCAAACTAATCAGAAAAAGGTTTTTGGTTTCAAATTGGATAAGTTTGGTTAGAACTAAAAAATCGGTTTAAATCGGCAAGAATCGGTTAGATACAATAATTACTGGTGATTACCGTCCGCAAGAGACGTTCTATTCCTTACCGCTTCTGTTTACCAACTGCATTTCAACCACATCGGCAAATCCGTCGGCGGTTTTAATCCATTCTTTGCGGAGGCCGCAACGCTCAAAACCGGCTTTCTCGAAAATATGCAGACTCGGCACGTTGTCTGCGGCAACAGTACAATATAGTTGATGCAGATGCAGAAAATCAAAACTATAATCGACAAGCAGTTGCAGAGTCTGGCTGGCAAATCCGAGTCTTCGGTTCTCGTCGCCCACAATGGCAATTCCAACGGCGGCCCGCAGATGAAACGGGTCGAAGTCGAACAAATCGACAGCGCCAACGGCCTCGCCCTTGTCTTTACGGGTGATAATAAGGCGCAACTGACGGTCGGTGTAAATGTCGTTTTGGGTTTCGGCTATATACTGCTTAATGGCATAACGCGAATAAGGAACAATTGTGGTTCCGTAGCGCCACAAGTCGGTGTCGTTCTCGCAACGGTACAGAAAATCAATATCTTCCGGCTCAACCGCCCGAAGCAATATGCTGTCGTTCTCGAGCATCGGCGGCTGCTATTGGAACTTTTCGATGTTCACCACAAAGGCATCAGTAAAGCCTTTGGTCATCACATCGTCGAGAGCCTGCTTGGCCGATATTTTTCCGATGAACTCGCCCCAAACGTAGCGGTACAAGCCATCGTCGCCCACATACTCCTCAACATCGAACAAACCGCGGAAGCGCGATTTGGCCACCGGCTGCTTGGTTGCCATCAGCTGAATGGTATAGGTGTTGTCGTCGGGGTCGGCCATTTTCGACTTGTAGAAACTGCTGCCCTTCTGAATCAGCTGGTTATACTCCAAACTGCTGATAATCTGTGCATCGGAGAAACCTGCATCGACAACCTCGCCCATCATCTTCACAGCCTCGGCCTGATGTTTGAACAAGCCCACTGTGTACATATATTTTCCGTCGGCCTCGAAAACCCATACATTGTTGATATTCTTGAATTTGGCCGGAGCAATCGGTTTTGCCGACTCGGTTATCCAGATGGTATAGGTGAGCTGTTTTTTGTATTTCAGCTCGTCGGGAACATAGATGCCCTCAACGGTAATGTTGGCGTTGGTGGGGTTCAGAACGTTCATATCGACACGGCGGTTCAGGGCGCGGCCCTCAGGATTGTCGCTGCCGTCGGGGTTCTGGTTGATGGCTATGAAGTTGGTCTTGCCCAAGCCTTTAGCCACAAACCGGCTTTCGGCTATACCTTTCTTTGTCAGATAGTTCACCACCTCGCGGGCACGCATAATCGACAGCCTCTGGTTATAGTCGTCGGTACCCAAATCGTCGGTGTTGCCGGTAACCTCGAGTTTCAAATCGGGATTGGCCTGCATGAGTGCGGCAATGCGCTCAATCTCAATCTGCGCGTCGCGGTTGAGTTTCGAGCTGTTGTCGTCGAACAGAATGCTCTTGATTGAGTAGTACTCGCCCGTGCTGACAGCCTTCGGAACCATTGTGAGCGATGTCTGCACCTCAGGATTCATCTCGTAAGGCGAAATGTAGATATACGCCTCAGCCGACTCGTAGCCATCGCCGTAAGCCGTCAGTTTGTAACTTCCTGATTGTTTGAGCACTGTTTTAAACTCACCATTAGCCGGATTGGGGCTGAGAGCCGCCAGAACATTGCCACCGCCATCGGCAATATGCAGATAGAACGACTGGTTGAGTTCCTTGTTATCCTGCAGCGACAGTTTGCCTGTCAAGTGATACTCGCTCGGATAGGTTGGTGTATTGTCGACCACGGGTTGTGGCTCTGCAACCGGCTCTGCGCTTGCCACCGGCTCAGTATAAGATACCGGCTCAAGCTCGGGAGTGTATGTATCGGCAATAACCGGCGTTGGCGGCACATACTGCATCGGCGGCGACATGCGTCTCATCTCCTTTGTCCCGCCGCCATCAGGTACGCGGTCCATGTAGCCGACAGTACCGTCGCCCACAGGGTTGTAGAACACATCGTCGTAAGGTGTGCTTATAGGATAGCCGAGGTTTTGCGGCGAACTCCAGTTGCCGTTGTTGTCGACCACACTTTTAAATATATCGAAACCACCCATTGTTGAGTGAGCCTCCGACACAAAGTACAGAGTAACATCGTCGCCGGCAAGGAAGGCAGCCTCCTCGTCGAACGGAGTGTTGATTATGTACGACAGGCAGACAGGGGTTCCCCAGTTGCCGCTGTTGTCGATGAGCGAACGGTAAACGTCCTTTCCTCCCTGACCACCCGGGCGGTCGCTGACAAAGAAGAGTGTTTTCCCGTCGCGCGACAAGCTGCCGTGAGTCTCGTTGTATTTTGAGTCGATGTTTTTCGGGAACTTGTTAATCTCGGTCCATTTGCCGTTTTCGAGTTTCGAATAGTAGAGGTTGCCGTTGCCAAAGTCATCACGGTAGAGAATCATCATGTCGCCGTGATACGAGAGCGAGGCGGTTGAGAAGTTGCCGTCCGAAGCAATGTCGTAAGTAATATCGAGCGGTTTCGACCAGTTGCCGTTATCGTCTTTTGTCGAATAAAAAATCAGCTCGAAATAGTCGTCGGCTGCCGTGTAAGGATCGCGCACCTTCTGGTACGAGGTGAACACCACCGATTTCTCATCGCCCGACACTGCGGGGAAATAACATTCGGCGTCGATTGCAAAATCGGGTTTGACAGCTTCCACACTGACGGGGTTTTTCATCATCCGCTCGGCGTTGCCGCACGACTCAATCTGCAATGTCAGAAAATCCTGATAGTAAAGGTCCGATGCGTTCAACCTCGCCTTGAACTCGCGGTAGGCGTCGATTGATTTGGTGTACTGGCCCAACAGACGGTAGGCCTTGCCCAGATAGAACCAAGCCTCCTCAGGCGATGCTGTCTCTTTGTAGTTGCCCTCCTTGTATGTGGCGCTGGTATTCTGCACAGCCTTCTCGAAATAAGGAATAGCACTCTCTATCTGATTTTCAACGTTCATATAGCATATACCCATGCTGAACGCCACATTTGAGTTGAGCTGTCCGTGGCTCTCAATCAGTTTGTATTTTTTCAAGGCATCGGCGTACTCTTCATAGAGCATGTGCTCCTGCGCCGCCTGAAACCAGTTTTTAAAATTTTTGTCTTGAGCCTGACTTGCCGTAAATATCAGGCAGAGCGAAATAAACGTGAAAAATCGTCTTATCATAATTCGGGGTTTGACAAATTCAATCATATTATTATGCGAAAGTACAAAAAAAGAAACGAATTGTGTATTTGGCTATTGCAAAAATGGTGCTCCGTGCAAAGGAAAGTTTTAAAAAACGTAATACATTTGTGGTTGTAAAAAGGGGAAAGCAATATGACACTTGATCCAAGATTGAAAAAAATACTTGAACGGCTGAAAAACAAATACGTGATAGCCAGCGCTATTTTTCTGCTGTGGATTCTGTTCTTCGATCAAAACAACCTGCTCAACCGCATATCGGACAAGCGCAACCTGCGCGATATGAAGGCTCAGAAAGAGTATTACGAGGAGAAAATAGCCAACGACATACAGCGCACCCACGAGCTCGAAACCGACGATGAGAACCTGGAGAAATTCGCCCGCGAGCAATACCTTATGAAGAAAGAAAACGAGGACGTTTTTGTGATTGTGGAGAAGTGAGTCTTCAGGTATTGGGTGTTGGGTGTTGGGTGTTTGTAGGGACGTTTCAGGGCGTCCGAATAAAAAATAATCATCCAATGAAAAAGCAAAAAAGCGCAACCGCCAATCGGCAGTTGCGCTTTTCATTTATCCGGATTCTCAATTATTTTCCAAAATAGCGTTTGAACAAACCAGCAAAGCCTTGTCCGTGACGAGCCTCGTCTTTAGCCATTTCGTGAACGGTGTCGTGGATGGCGTCGAGGTTGAGCTCTTTGGCGCGTTTGGCAATGCGCATCTTGTCTTCGCAGGCGCCGGCCTCGGCGTGCATACGTTTCTCGAGGTTGGTCTTGGTGTCCCAAACAACCTCGCCAAGCAGCTCGGCAAATTTGGCGCAGTGCTCGGCCTCTTCAAAAGCGTAACGCTTGAAAGCCTCGGCAATCTCAGGATAACCTTCGCGGTCGGCTTGGCGGCTCATTGCCAGGTACATACCCACCTCGGTGGCCTCACCCATAAAGTGCGCATTAAGGTCTTTTTTCATCTGGTCGTCAGTATCTTTTGCAACGCCAAGAACATGCTCTGTTACAAAATTCAAATCAGCGTCAGCGGCAAGCTCTTTCCATTTGCCGGCAACAAGTTGTTTACACTGTGGGCAACGCTCTGGTGCCTCTTCGCCTTCATACACGAATCCGCATATCGGACAAACGAACTTTTTCTTCATAATCGAAAGATTTTTAAATGTTTATTGAAAATCGGCATTGGGTTTCGGGTGTTAGGTGTTGGTTTCCGAAAAACACCAATACCTAACACCTAATCCCTAACATCATAAATTAATAGTTTTCTGCTTTAACCTGGAAGAATGCCTGCGGATGGTCGCAAACGGGGCACACATCGGGTGCTTTTTTGCCGACAACAATGTGTCCGCAGTTCGAGCATTGCCAAATGGTGTCGTTGTCCTTCGAGAACACCAGACCGCCCTCGATGTTGGCCAGCAGCTTGCGGTAGCGCTCCTCGTGCTCACGCTCAATCTTACCCACCTCATCAAAGAGTTTGGCAATGTCGTTGAAGCCTTCGGCACGGGCATCGGCGGCAAACTTGGCGTACATGTCGGTCCACTCGTAGTTCTCGCCATCGGCAGCGTCTTTCAAGTTCTCGATGGTGCTTGGAATTGCTCCGTCGTGCAGCAGCTTGAACCAGATTTTGGCATGCTCCTTCTCGTTGGCTGCCGTCTCCTCGAAAATGTTGGCAATCTGCACGTAGCCGTCTTTTTTGGCTTTCGATGCGTAGTATGTGTATTTGTTGCGGGCCTGCGACTCACCAGCAAAAGCTGCCTGAAGATTGGCCTCGGTTTTTGTTCCTTTCAGATTCATTGTTTAGTGTTTTAAATTATTGCGTGTTTAATCTGCAAATTGTCTTTTTTAAAATGTCTTTTTCGGAGTTCCTTCTTTATAAATTTCAGTTCCTTCCTCTTCCTCATCGTAGAAATAATATGTCGATCCATTCTGGTGAAGTTGGAATGTATACGAACCCTCTTCGCCATCGTGGGTTATGGTAACCATCATTCCCTCAACCTTGTATCGACCAGTTCCTGTATCTTCCAAATGTCCGTCTTCGACATAATAAAACTCCCATGAATTGCCTTGTGAGGCAAAGGTGACATAAGAATCGTCAGTATCGCACACAAACGACTTGCCGGAGATAATGCTTGTATAGAAATTATCGGGAGCTATATAGACATTGCCGAGACCGCCATTGCCGCCTTCCTGCTGACCGCCGTTGTTGCCGCCATTGTTGCCGCCATTGTTTCCTCCGTTATTTCCACCATTATTGCTACCCGAAACAAGCGAGAATGTGTTGTTGTCGCTTTCATAGAAGAATACTCCGCCTGCCACTGTCACAGTTTCCGATTTTGAGTAACTTGTCCAATAAGCATTAGCTCCTAACTCCATCCAAATCTGAGTCATGTCCAAGGTAATGTTACCATTACTGTAATCACCTGACAATGTGTAGTTTCCTTGCGACCAATTTTGAATGAGATCGGCTGTGATTTCGTTGCCATTTGCATCGTATGTCTTCTGCACGCCCTTCTTTGTCTCGAGCCATGTGCCATCGGCAAACAGGAAGATTCCGTATTTGCCAATATTTATCAACGAAACCTGATTCTCGTTGAACGGACACTCATAAATGGCCACAATAGACTTACTAGCAAAATCGGCTGGCATGTAAAGGTCGGCTGGCACATTGCTGTTTGTGGTTGTTCCACCATTGTTACCGCCGTTGTTGCCACCTTGGTTATTTCCACCTTGGTTATTGCCGCCACTCTCACGGCTTAAAGTAAGGTTCGCATTATTTGTAAAGGTTACCCAATTATCTTTGGTTGTAAACGTCATGGTTGTTGCCATATCATCGGTCAGTTTTACCGTCATCGTATTACCCGAAATAGTGTATGTGGCAGCCAGATTCGAATCGAAACCCGGTTCACCCTCATGGCCAACGTATGTGCAATAATATGTTGCTGCCGTAGCGCTTGTAAACGACAATTTGATGTATAACTGGTAAGTTTGACCCAGTATTGTTGTTTCAAAGATATTCGACTTGTAGGTGTAACCCAAAACACCGCCGCCGCCATTGCCACCGCCGTTGCTACCGTTATTCTCGTTGCCGAGATTTTGCTGATTATAAGCAATATTTTCCAATTGGAAGGAGCCGTTTTTGGTATATAAAGTGGTGGTTTCAGGATAGGAGACTTCCGTCCATCCGCCTGTCTGGCTGTTCCACATATGGGTTTGTGTAATCTGAATCTGGCCATTTTGGAAATCGCCCGACGATATTACATAAGTACCTTTCCAGTCGCCTTTCTCCACGGTCTCCGATTGTTTTGTATTAAAATTCACCTTCGAGCCCTTGGTTGTTTGCGCAACAGTACCATCGGAATAGAAAAGAAGGGCTTTGGTGCCACTATTCACATGTCCCTCGGCTTTCGATCCTTCGCTGTACGAGCCTGTGTAAACCGCCGTTGCTGTCTTGCCGTTCAAGTCGGCAGGAACAAACACCGAATTCCATGCAAATGAATCGTCGTCATCATCTTTATGACACGATGTGAAAGCAAGGCACAATCCCAATGCCAATGCTGCAGTTGTTAAAAGTCTTGTTTTCATAGTCTTAAACATTTAGTTAAACAATAAGTTATCTATCTGTAATTTACATTTTTATGTCGCCTGAGCGATTTGTTACTCCTCGGTCTCGCTCAAGATTCTCAACTTCTCGTGAAGTTCGGCCAAATAGTTCTTCGCCTTTTCAATTTTACGGTTGATGTCGCGGACAAGAGCCTCCGAATTTGCCGATTTCGAGAAGAATCCGATGTTGTTTTCGTAGAGTGTGATCTCGTTTTCGAGCTCGCGCATCTTTGTAACAATCTTGTTGCGCTCCGAGTATATTTTTCCTTTCGACTGCGAGTTGGCCCACGACTCAACCTTTGCCTTGAAGTTGGTGCGCTCACGCACGCTCGCCTCAAGTTTCAAAGCTGCGAACTGCTTGTCGATAGCTTCGCGGAAGGCCTTCTGCACCTCGTCTTTTTTGTTCAACGGAACATGCCCGATGGCAGCCCACTCCTTCTGGAGCTCCATCAGCCGGTTGACGTTGGCCGCATTGTCATCAGTTTTCTCAAAATTCTTCACTTTCTCTATAAGTTCGAGCTTCTGGTTGAGATTGGCCATCTGACCCTCGTCAACCGATGAGAAATGAGCGGCTTTTGCAGTGAAGAAATGATCGCAAGCCTCGCGGAAACGCTTCCACAACTGCTCCGACTGCTTGAATGGTATCTGCCCTATCTCCTTCCACTGTTTCTGCATGGCCAGGAAACTGTCGGTAGCTGCCTTCCAGTCGGTGCTGTCTTTCAGTGCCTCAGCTTTCTCGCAGAGTTCAACCTTCTGCTGCAGGTTGTTCTTCTGGCTGTTCTTAATCTCCTTGTAGAACTCGCGTTTCTTAGCGAAGAACAGATCGCAATCATTCTTGAAACGCTGGTAGATCTTGCTGTTCTCTTTTTTAGGAGCATAGCCTATAGTGCGCCACAAATCCTGGATTTTCACAAGATCCTCCGATTTCTCCTCCCAGTCTTTCGGCTTGTCGATAGGTGTGTTCAATATCTCCTCAACCCGTTCGCAAAGAGCTGTCTTCTGGGCAAGATTCTGCACCTGGCGGTCTTTCTGATCCTCGAAAAACTCCTGATGCTTTTTGTTGATGATGGTTGTGGCTGCCTTAAAGCGTTCCCACAGTTCCTCTTTCTGGTCGCTTGGAATCGGGCCGGTCTCGCGCCATTTGTTATGCAGCTCCTGCAATGCTCTGAAAGCCTTCACCACCGACTCTTCCTGAACAAGAGCCTCCGCCTTCTCGCAAAGAGCGATTTTCTCTTTCAGATTCTCCTTCAGGTCGAGATCGCGTAGCTCACGGTTGATTTTTATGTAGTCGTAGAATTGTTCAACAGCGTGATTGTATGACTCCCACAGGTTCTTCACATCGGCTTGCGCCACCTGCCCAACCTCTTTCCAACGCTGCTGCAAGTCGCGGAAATCCTGGAAAGTCTTGTTTATCGACTCCTCGGTATTCACAAGCTTCTTTATCTCCTCAATTATTTCGAGTTTCTTTTGGAGATTTTCAGCTCTTTCTGCGTCAATTTTCTGATTATAAGCGTTTTTCTTGTCGCGGAACTGAGTGTAGAGTTCTTTGAATGTTGTCTCCTGATGCTCATCGGCAAACTTGAAGTTCTCGGGAAGCCCGTCCTGCTCAACAAACTTTTCACGGGCAGCCTGATAATCGTTGCGATATTTCTTGTAGAAGGCCGATTTTATATCCTCCACAGCATTTACAATGGTCTCCACCGGATAATTGTTGATCAGCTGGTTGAGTTTCGACAACAGCTCTGACCGCTCGAATTTCGAGTAGTCCTCCGTTTCAATCTGATTCTGCAGGCTGGTATCGATATCAGTCTGATTATCTTCAAAATCCGTAATGGTATTGTCGGCTGATTGTTCAGCCGCACCATTGTTGAGAGCACCCTCTTCGGGTAAATTCTGTTCGTTTAAGATCTCTTGTTCCATCTAATTTGACGTTTAGCGCGTGTGAAATCACACAATTGTTACTCAATCACGAAATTATAATTAAATAGTTGAATTGCGAACATTTTACGTTTTTATTTTCACTCAATTAACACAAACGGACGTTTTTTAGTGAGAAACACACATTACAACGGCATGACAGCGACGCGCTCGGGCCATACGCATCACATCGGATCGACATTGGCCACCACCATCACGCTCTTGTATTTTGGAAGTTGCAAAAAGAATCCGATGGCCTGCTGAAGCTCGTTTTTGGCGCTCAGAGTGTCGGCTTTGCTCAGTTTTATGGTGATGTTCATCAGATACATGTTCTGGATGCGGTTGACAGCGGGGGTTGTGGGTCCCAGGGCCACTATTCCTTTTATCTGGCTGATATGGGTGAAAAGTTCAGCCGCGCCGCTTTCAACTGTCGGACGGTCGTGGTGTTTGAGCGTTATGTTTATCAGCCTGCTGACTGGCGGATAGAAGAAATGCGCGCGCTCGGCCATCTGTGTCTCGTACATTCCTTTGTAGTCGTTGCTCACCACCTGCCTGACAATGCTGTTCTCGGGGTCCGATGTCTGTATTATCACACGGCCAGTCTTGTCTTTGCGCCCGGCCCGGCCGCTAACCTGCGCCATGAGCTGGAAACTGCGCTCGTGGGCACGGAAGTCGGGGAAACTGAGCATGTTGTCGGCATTGAGTATGCCCACAATGCTGACATGGCCGAAATCGAGCCCTTTCGACACCATTTGGGTTCCAATCAGAATGTCGATGTGACGCTCCTGGAAATCGCGGATAATGTTCTCGCTGCCGTGCTTTGTGCGGGTTGTGTCGGTATCGAGACGGGCGATATTGGCATTAGGGAAAATCTGCTTCAGCTCGTCCTCAATCCGCTCGGTGCCGAATCCGGCAAGCCTCATGGTGCTTTGGTGGCAGTGGTCGCACGATGTAATGGCGTTGATAGTGTAGCCGCAGTAGTGGCACACAAGTTTGTTTATGCCCTTGTGGTAGGTCAGACTCACATCGCAATGCTTGCATTTGGGTACATAACCGCACTCGGTGCATTCGAGAAACGGACTGTAACCGCGCCTGTTCTGAAACAGGATCACCTGCTCGTTTTTCGACAGAGCGCTGTCGATGGAGCTAAGCAGTGTCTGGCTGAAACATTGCTTCATCAGTCGCTTTTTGCGCTCAAGTTTTGTATCAACAATCTCAATATCGGGCAGCACCGCCGCTCCGTGCCTGTGTGTCAGCTCGACCAATCCGTAACGCCCGGTAACTGCGTTGTGGTAACTCTCGAGCGACGGCGTGGCCGACCCAAGCAGAATCTTGGCATTGTGCATCATGCCGAGCACCACGGCCAGATCGCGGGCATTGTAGCGCGGCGACGGGTCGAACTGCTTATAACTGTTCTCGTGCTCCTCATCGACAATTACCAGCCCCAGATTGTCCATGGGCAGGAATATTGAGGAGCGCACGCCAAGCACAATCTGATAGGGACTATTACCATAGAGCAGATTCTGCCACAGCGTCACGCGCTCGGTTGACGAATATTTTGAATGATAAACACCCACCTTGTTGCCGAAAATGCGTTTCAACCGCTGTACGATTTGCGTGGTGAGGGCAATCTCCGGCAGCAGATACAGCACCCTTTTGCCCGACTTTATAACGCTGTCGATCAGATGAATGTATATTTCGGTTTTTCCGCTGCCTGTTATGCCATGCAGCAGCACGGTACTGTTTGTCTCGAACTGCTTGAGAATGCTGTCAAGAGCCTCCTGCTGATATTGGTTGAGAATGTTTTTATCGTGCGTTTCCACTCCATCGGTCGAAGGCAGCGAATCCTCCTCATCTTCGGCAAGAAACCCCTTCCCGATGAGCGATTTAATCACTGTGGGGGTGGCTGGCACTTTCTCAATCACTATCTTCATAAGCACCGACTTGCCGCTGAAAGCCTCGTTGCCAAGAAAATCGCCCATCCAACGCAGCACGGCGCCCTGCTTAGGCGACAATATGCCGATGGTGCGGTTGAGCATATCGAAATCGGCAATGCGGTCGGTCAGTTTTAAGACCTTTTGGCGGCGAGGCTTCAAAGTGCCTTTCACCTCCTCGGTAATCAGTGCGAAGCCCTTGTCGGCCAATCGTTTCACAACAATCAGAGTGTTTTTCAGTCCGGTTATCTTTGCCAACTCCTCAACCGAGGCCTCCTCCGCCTTGAGCAGAGCCGAAAAAACGGCACACTCGTTGTTGCTCAGCTGGGCAATATGCGGCTCCATCTCCATAACCGGCAGTATTTTCGACTGTCCGTCGGGGCGCAACCCAACAGGCACGGCAGCCTTATAAATGTCGCCGATTGGGCTCATATAGTAGTCCGACGCCCACTGCCAAAACTTCAGTTGGTTTTCAGTAACAGTGGGGCGCTCGTCAACAATCTCAATCACCGATTTGATGTTGAATCCTTGAGGCGGTGTTGGCGTCAGGCTGGCGATGATGCCGGTGTATAGCTTTTTCCCCCCAAACTGCACAATAACACTCTGCCCAACCCTGGCTCGCTCCACCATGGAGATTGGAATCTCGTAGGTGAACGTTCCGCCAACGGGAGCAGGGACAATTATCTGCGCAAAAATTGAGCGTTCCGGCATATCTAAATGCGTGTCTGTTTATGAAAAACGCCCCGTCACCAACCGAGGCTTAGCAGCAGCAATTTTATAATTAGTTGTCTGCCGAAACAAGAATATGGCGGAAAAGATTTATTAACACCCGCAATTGCCTGACATATAGCAGACAGGCTTGCATAACAAGAGATTATTTATAATTATATAATTGTTTTTCAATTTTTTACACTTAAAGCGCAGACATCCGAGCCGTACCAAAGCATGCAAGCCGAGATTGTTTCCGCAACCACAAAAAAGAAGGCGTAGACCTGTCGGCCACGCCTTTTCCTGGTGTATGAAAACCGTAGTTTATCTTCTGCTCAAATTCTTGATAGCCGACTGCGGCTGGTTGCCGCTGTAGATGCTGAACATCTCACTGAACACCTTATCCAGTTCGTCATGCAATTCGGTTTTTCCATGGTCGTTCAGAACCTCAAGAATCCATTGGGCATTGATCATGCACATCTTGCGTTTCTCCTCGCATGAAGCATAGAACGGCACCGGCAGTTTGGCGTAGTATAGCAGGTCGTTGTAAGCCGTGTTAAAGACGTTTGTTACAATCTCCTCAGCTTTCGGATGGTTGCACTCGAACAGAGCATCGACAAACTTCGAGTCGTAATATGTCAGAGCCACTTTTTCGACAGGAAGCACCTCGAAGCAGCGGTTGAGCACCTCCATGGCCTTGTCGCTCTTGCCTTCTGCCTGGAGAGCGGAAGCCAGACGGCCGAAGTTGCTGCGCAGCTTCACAATCTGCAAAGTACGGCGAATGTTCTCGTCGAGATAAACCTTCGGGTCACCCATGTTGCCCCAGCGGAACTTGTTCATCATCTTGTCGTAAAGGTCGTCGGTATCGATTCGGCCAACCGACATCATATCGTATTTGGTCTTGATTGGCACCAAACGATAGGCAAAGCCCTCACATTGGAAATAGTCGCGCAGATTGGTGTCGTTGCCAGGTCCTACCGACACAAAGTATATCGGACGATCCCAGTTTGAATTGGCCACAAGGTCGAGAATCATAAGGTCATTCTTCAGAATATAGCGCGATGTCAGACTCCAGTTCATCTCATCTACAATCTTATCGGAATCTTTCTCCTTGACCACACCTTTCCTCAAAATTTCGTCCTTGTCGATGGTCACTTTCAGCTTCTTGGTCGGGAAGTAATCCATAAGCTCGTTGTTGTAGCTGGACGTGAGGCGTGTCTGAGGATTGTCGCTCTTGATGAAATTGATGACCTCCTTCAGTTCCTGAGCCTCCTTTAGCTTGTCGTAAACGGGCAGCTGGTCGCGGGTGCCGGTTTCGTACTGACTGTGAGTCAAACTGAATGGCACGGGATCGCTGTCGTAATATTTCGACTTCATCTGATCGATATACCAGTCGGTGATAAGGTACGGCAGGCAGATTACGCGCACGTCGGTGCGGACCTCCTCAACCTCCTGTATGTACCACAAGGGGAAGGTGTCGTTGTCGCCGTTGGTGAAGATTATGGCGTTAGGCTCGCACGATTGCAGATAGTTCCATGCCACATCATGGCATACATAACGGTTGCTGCGGTCGTGATCGTCCCAGTTCTGGGCGCACATGATGCCAGGAATGAACAGGCAGACAGCCGTTGCAACTGCCGATGCCGGCACTTCCTTCGTCACCTTGCTCAGCCACTCGTAAGCGGCCATCACGCCAAGACCTATCCAGATAGCGAAGGCGTAGAACGATCCTGCGTAAGCGTAGTCACGTTCGCGCGGCTGGCGAGGATACTGGTTCAGATAAACCACAATTGCCAATCCGGTGAGGACAAACAGCGCCATCACAACCCAGAAGTTCTTC
This sequence comes from Salinivirgaceae bacterium, assembly GCA_017650325.1. Classification (GTDB taxonomy): domain Bacteria; phylum Bacteroidota; class Bacteroidia; order Bacteroidales; family SZUA-534; genus RUG13583. Next base: position 25,107 of record JAGCFC010000008.1, read on the forward strand.
TTGTCGCGCTTGAGCTGATAGAAAAGACCAATCAAGCCCAGAATGAGCGGCAAGAAATAGTATTTGTTGGTGCCGCGGTTGTTGGCGTACTCCGACGGCAAATCGTCTTGCGGACCAAGACGCATCTCATCAAGGAACTTAATGCCGCTGATCCAGTTGCCGCTCATGTTGTCGCCATCGCCCTGAATGTCGTTCTGGCGGCCTACAAAGTTCCACATAAAGTAGCGGAAATACATGAATCCGCACTGATAACGGAAGAAATAGCGAAGGTTCTCACCGAAAGTCGGCTTAACCATCGTCTCCATCTCACCCTGGTTGTTGCGCACTTTTACTTTGCGGCCCTTGATGTTGCCCCAGTATTTGTAATCCTCAACATGCTCCTGCTTGCTGCTCCACATGCGCGGGAATACGGTGCACATTGCCTTATTGTAGTTGTATTCGATTTTATCGCTGCCCTCGACATACTTGCCGTTTTTCCTAACCCATGTTTTGCCGTTGTGCTTATATGGGTCGTCGAGATTGACAGGCGCGTTGTAATACTGTCCGTAAACCAAAGGGTTGCTTCCGTACTGCTCGCGGTTAAGATAACTGAGCAGCGAGTAGGCATCCTCAGGGTCGTTCTGATCGATGGGCGGAGTAGCCATTGAGCGCACCACCGTCACAGCGTATGAGCCGTAACCGATGAGCAATACAGCCACCGCCACCAGAATGGTGTTAAGTATGGGTTTGTTCACCTTCTGAGTATAGATTATTCCAAAAGTGAACAATCCGGCCAGCAGCACAATCATAAACAACAGACCGCTGTTGTAGCCCAGACCGAAGCCATTGACAAAAATGCGATCGAAGAAGAATCCGAGCTTGACAACACCCGGGATAATACCCCACATGACACCGCCAAGAATAACGCACGACACAAGCAGCGCTTTGACAATGCCCACAGGTGTGATAGTGCTGTTCTTCTTGAAATAGTAAACCAGCGCAATGGCGGGAATGGTAAGCAAGTTCAGAAGGTGCACGCCAATGGATATGCCGATGATGTAGGCAATAAGCACCAGCCAGCGGTTGCTATACTTCTCCTCTGCCACATCCTCCCATTTGAGAATGGCCCAGAATACAAATGCCGTCAGCAGCGACGACGAGGCGTAAACCTCACCCTCGACAGCCGAGAACCAGAATGTATCGGAGAATGTGTAAGCCAGCGAACCAACAAACGCACTGCCAAGAATGGCAATCTGCCAGCCAAGACTGAGTTCGTCGCCGCTTTTACCAGTCAGGCGGCGGCCCAGGTGCGTGATGGTCCAGAACAGGAACAGAATTGTTCCGCCCGAGGCTAAGGCCGACATAATGTTGACCCACATTGCCACTTTTGTGACATCGCCACCGGCAAACAGGCTGAAGAACTTGGTCATCAGCATAAAGAACGGTGCGCCAGGAGGGTGCCCCACTTCGAGTTTGTAGCCTGTGGCTATGAATTCGCCGCAATCCCAGAAACTGGCTGTCGGCTCGATGGTTGCAATGTACACCGCCGAAGCAATGGCAAATGTTATCCAACCAATAATGAGATTCAGTTTTTGAAATTTCATCTTATTAAGTTATAAGTTTTTTAATTTAAGTTCTATGTAGGGACGTCATATTATGGCGTCCGTTTCAAATTAATCAACGTCATATTATGGCGTCCGCTTTTATCGATTAACGATTCACCGATTGCCCGGCTCATCCTTTATTTTCAACAATTTAACAAAATCTTTTGCGCGGAAAAATCCCAACACAAGCGACACAACACCCGCCGCAATCAGCATTACAGCGGCGTTGACCGCCCAGCCAAACGGCATATGAGTTGTGACAAAACCAACCGCAGTAACGATTAAAACGTATGCCGCCAGTTTGAATTGTGTGCGTCCGCAAAATTTGAGGCCAAAAATAGAAAAAGCAATTGCAATTTGGGCAATTGCAGTCAAACTTTGTGTTGCAAGACTCACAACAGCGGCTCCAAGCGCCCCGAAGCGAGGTATGGCGACAAGATTGCCCACAATGTTGAATACCATTCCGCCAAAGGCCACCATGTTCAAATGCCGCAAACTGCCGTTGGCGGTGAGCAGAGTGCCGTAGATGTAGGTCATTGATATGGCAACAAAACCGCTGATGAGCAGCGCGAAAACCGGAGCCGACGCGGCCGTGTGGCTGTTGTACATAAGGTCCATCACCTGCTGGCGATAGAAGACACAGGTAAGCGCTCCGGCCGTTACGGGCACGGCCATTGTAACAGTCGAAAGTTTGAGCAGCCCGGCCACATTCTCACCCTGCTTGAGCATACGCGAGAACATAGGCAGCAGCAGATTGGCGAACAGCAGCGCAAACATGCAGCAGGCATCGGATATGCGGAACGCTTGCGCATAGATTCCGGCTTGCACCTTGCCGTCGGGCAAAAGGCGCTCGAGCATTACCGAGTCGATGCGGTTGTAGAGCGACATGAGCAGCGTCAAAAGGGCGAAAGGATAGCTTTTTTTCAGAATCTCGAGCGAGAACTTATAGTCGAAACGAAGTCTGAAACCACCCGAATTGACCAGCACCAGCACAAAAGCCACCGCAGCCGTGAAAAGGTAGGAGCCGGTCTGCGCATAGACAAACCACTCAATGCGGAACGGAGTGTCGGTGATGTTGCCCCAAAGCAGCAGGCTGCAAATAAGAATCAGCACAAAGCGGTCGAGAACCGATACAATGCTGTCGGTTTTGAACATCTGCAATCCGGCAATATTCGACCTGAAATATAGTATCAGCGCAAGCAGGAACTGATTGAACGTCAAAAATAAGAGCATGCGCATTTGGGCCGCGTTGTAGTTGAGCAGCCACGCAGCCGCCATGCTCACCGCCAGATAGAAAGCGCCAAGTATCAGCCTCAACGACAGTATGTTGGAGAAATAGACGCCAATGCTCGACTCATTTTGCGATATGTGGCGGTTGTTGTAGTTGGTAATGCCAAGATCGAGCAAAATGTTGAGAATGAGCGAGAAATTGAACAATGCAAAGTAGAATCCGTACTGCTCGGCCCCCACCACGTTCTGCACGGTGCGGTCGATTCCAAACACCCAAAACGGCTTGACCAGCAGGTTAAGGAATACAACAAGTATCAGATTGATTATGAATTTGCGCTTCAAGTCTTCTCGCAATTAAAACGATGCAAATTTAATTCAGATTTTAGAATTTAGAATTTTGATTTTAGGCATTAGGCTTTAGGTGTTAGGTGTTGGGGGTTGGGGGTTGGGGGTTAGGTGTTGGTTTACGTTTTTAGTTTACGTTTACGTTAGTGTTAGTGTTAGTGTCAGCGTTAGTGTCAGCGTTAGTGTTGGGTGTTGGGTGTTGGTTTACGTTTTTAGTTTACGTTTACGTTAGTGTTAGTGTTAGTGTCAGCGTTAGTGTTGGGTGCTGGGTGTTAGGTGTTGGTTTACGTTTTTAGTTCACGTTTACGTTAGTGTTTGTGTTAGTGTCAGCGTTAGTGTTGGGGGTTAGGGATTGGGTGTTGGGTATCGCTGCGCGAGAAATTATTACAAAATTTCAAATAAAATTTATAAAAAAATTGGTTCTTAGATTTTTGTAGAATTTTTAAATCATATTTCAAATAATTTCCGCCCGGAAGGGCGTAACCATAAACAATGTAGAGACGCCATATTATGACATCTCTACAACAATTACATTTCCAATATTTTGCATTACCCGGACGCGGCATGCCACGTCCCTATCATGTTCTATTGTTTATTCAGCAATTCCTCCATCATTTTCTCTAATTTCTCCACCTTTGCCTTTAGTGCTTCATTTTCCTCTTTTACGCTTTTCAGTTCCTCTATCTCCGCCTGTTGCTCTTTGATGGCCTCGATGAGCAACGGTGTTATATTGCTGTAGTTGACCGATTTATAGCCTGCATCACTCGTCTCAACGGCCTCGGGCAGAACGGCCTCAACTTCTTGTGCAATAACACCCACATGGCGGTTGCTATCGAAATGCATCTCGGGGAACTCATTAACGCGCCACTCGTAGGTTACACCGTTGAGTGTTAACACTTTATCTAACGCTTTTTCGAGCGGTTTAATGTTGGTTTTAAGGCGTTGGTCGGAGGTTTGGATTTCGCCGTTTGTGGCATTAATTGTATTGGCGAAAACAGTGCTCCAACGATTTGTATTTGTGCCTAAAGAGTATATCGGGATTTCATCTTCATTTTGCCAATCATATTTTGTTACAGCCGGATATAAGTTCCCTCTAAATTCAGTATTACCATTTTTATAAATAACCATGGCATTACTCCTTTTTTTGACTGATGTACCGTTTCCGATGACAAACAATCTGTCCGAATCTTTCCATTCATAATCTTCATTCCCAAAATTACCAACTATGGTATCATTACAGCTGCCTATAACTACTTCATAAACTTTCTGGGCTATAGTGTTCCAACCCATTGTAGTAGTAACTGCTCCTTTCGCTTTCGTGCCCAACCCCATTGCAGTAGAAATATGCCCGCTGGCATTTGTGTTGTTACCCATTGCCGTACTACACCAGAGATCAGCACTTGTGAAAGCACCCATTGATGTACATGCAGCACCACCATTTGCTCCTGTTTTTGTGCCCATGCCCATTGAAATGCTACCAGCACCTTTGGATGATGTCCACTGTCCCAATGCAGTGGAATTAAAATCTGCTTTTGTGAGGACTCCAATCGCAACAGAACAATCTCCATATGCTTCTGCGGAACTGCCTATTGCAACGGAATTGGCTCCGCCTGCTTTGGAATTGACTCCCATAGCTAAAGAACCTCTTGCACTCGCCTCCGTTCCAGCGCCAATAGCGTAAGCATAATTGCCGGTGGCTTTGGCTGGAACGACATATACATTAGGGTTATACTCATCAATAGAATCACGGCCTTCACTGCCAAACGCAAAACTACTTATGCCTGTTGCTATGGCTCCTGCACCAAAGGCATAACTACCCACGCCTTGAGCTTGTGCAGAATCGCCAAAAGCGTATGAACGATCGGCTTCTGCATTGGCTTTGCGGCCAATTGCGGTTGTGTAGTCTCCCTTGGCAACCGACATATATCCCAACGCTTGCGAATACTCGCCTGAGGCCTTGTTTTGGTAACCTGCGTTGAATGAGTTTGTGCCCACGCTGTCGGGATGCTCAATTTTCAGATTTCCAGCCATAAATGCGTTTTTCTCAGGATACCAGTAGATACGGTTTTCATTATTAATAATTTTAGCGTCTTGTGCTGCATCGATGTTGAAATATTCCTCGTCGGTGCCTTTGGTGTTGCGTCCGGTTACAATCAAGCCGCTGCGTTTTACTTTTGCATCCGACTTGTCGAAATGCATCAAGGTCCCGTCGGTGGCAACCTTCAGATATTTTGTGGGGTTGTCGTCCTTTGTGTTTCGTCCTGTAACAACAAAACCGCTGCGTGGAGCCTTGCTGTCGTTGTCGAGTTCATCGTCAACAATAACCTGCGTACCGCTGGGGTCAACAACCAGATAGTCCTGTTCACCATCGCCCTTTGTGTTGCGGCCAGTAACCACAAGACCGCTGCGCTTTACTTTTCCGTCGCCTTCGTCAACAATCACTTTTGTGCCGTTCGGGTTCACAACAAGGTAGTCCTGCTCGACATCGCCCTTTGTGTTGCGTCCAGTAACAATCAAGCCACTGCGTTTGGCTTTCCCGTCGTTCTCGTCAACAAACACCTGCGTGCCGGTGGGGTTAACTATCAGATAGTCCTTCTCGCTGTCGCCTTTGGTGTTGCGCCCAGTGACAATTAGGCCGCTGCGTTTTACTTTGCTGTCATTCTCGTCGACATACACGCGCACCTCGTTGGGATAGACAGCGAAAACAACATTGCCGTCGTTGTCCTTAACCTCGAAAAGGGCATCGCCCGAGTCGGTTGGATTGTTTACACCGCCGTTTTGAGATCTGTTGCCACTCCTTGCGGCATAAAGAGCCACCGGCACGGCCTGAATTTTGGTTGCGCCGAGACTGGTGTAGCTGCTGCCGCCGTTAACATCGATGCCAACGTGCAGCCATGCCTGGCCACCGGCCCAGTTAACATTCGAGAGGCTGCCGCCGTTCTGCGGTGTTCCGCTGCCGACGGTCACACTCAGCACGCCGTAGGCGTTGGTCTGCGCGGTCTGAGTCTCGCTGTACATCACATTTGAGCCGTCGCTGTTGGCAATTGTGAGCCGAATGCCCACGCTCTTGTTGCTCACAAGCTCACCTTTTGAGTTGCGCACCACGGCCTGATACGAGAAACCGTCGGTCTGCGCCGATGCAGCTATGGCTGTAAATGCAATAGCCACTGTCAAAAACAATTTTCTAATTCTCATTGCAATAGGTTTTTATTTAATTAAATGGTCGATATTGGTTGTAAAATATCGCACAATAATAAAATGATTTTGTGGAAAAAGCAAGAGAAGACGGAAAAAATTGAGGGATTGGATGTTATGGTATTGGGGGGTGGGTGTTAGGTGTTGGTTTACGTTAGTGTTTGTGTTAGTGTCAGCGTTAGTGTTGGGTGTTGGGTGTTGGTGGCGATGGGGAAATTTGATATCGGACAATTACGTTGTGCGGACGTGGCAGTGCCGCATTTTTGTTTTTAGGTGTTGGGTGTTGGGTTTTGGGGATTGGGTGTTGGTGACGATGGGGGAATTTGATATCGGACAATTACATTGTGCGGACGTGGCAGTGCCGCGTCCCTACTTATGCCCTTTGCCTTATGCCTTATGCCTTATGCCTAATCACTAATCACTAACCATTAATCATTCCCCCTTATGCCTTATGCCTTGTAACTAAACATTAATCATCCCCCCCCTTATGCCTTATGCCTTATGCCTTATGCCTAATCACTAATCACTAACCATTAACCATTAACCATTAATCATTCCCCCTTACGCCTTGTCACTTGTACCTTTTCACTTTCCCCTACTCCAACGAATCGTAATTTGAGGAACTGGTATTTTTTCTTCGACGGAGCCAGCGGTGCCACAACTCACCCAAATCGTTGAAATCCTCAGTATAGAATATACCAAATCCGCGTGTGTATGGGGAATCGTCGTAAATAAGGTCATCGTTAACCTTCTGGAAGGCTTTCAGTCGCACATTGCCTTTCTTGTTCAATTTCAGCTCCACGGTGAAGTCGGTGGTGTACTGTGTGTTGCTCTCCTCGGTGTTGGTATTCTGGTTGTTCACGTCAAAACTGCTGCTCACCGTGATGCGGTCGTCCCAGAGCGATGTCGAAAGCGCCAGCTCATACTCCTCCGAACTGATTTCGGTCTCGGGGCGATAGGCCACGCCAAGGTCGAAAGCGGTGCTCACCTGGCTTATCCACTTGCTGAGCTGGTTCGAGAGCAGCTCGCTGGCAGTGCTGGCGGCAGTATTGGCCGCTGTTGTGCCGGTTGAGTTTTCGGAAACGCTTGTAAGCGGATAGAACTTATTGAGCAACAGCAGATTAATCACCTGCTGGTTGAGGTCGTCCTCGGGCAGGCTGTTGAGCTGCTCAATCTCCTCAATTCTTGTAATGGTTGACGGCACATCGATTGAGAAACTGATGTTTGGCGACACCAGTTTGTTGCTCATCAGCAGGTGGCAGTTCACCGGCACGCGCTTCTCTCGGTCTTCCTCATTGAGTGTGAGCGAGTAAACCGGCACTTTGCGAAGTTTGTAGGCGGCGTCGATGCTGATGATTGCGCCAAGAGGATCACCGGTCCATGTGACGTAGCTGCCGCTCTGCAAGTCGAGTTTCTTGCTGATGACGTTTTGCAAGGTGAACGTAAAGTTACCCTTATTAATAAGATAAGTGCCGTAGATTGAGAATGTTCCATCGTCGAGCCTGATGTTGAGCTGTGCCGTTCCGTTGGCACGAAGGGCATCGCCAATGGTTGGGTCGAACACAATCTGCACTTCGGCTTCAGGCGTGACATTAAGGTCGAGATTCAGATTGACTATTGAGCGTGGCGCGGTTATGACCGGTTCGAGCCTCGACTTTCTTACCTCATTGATATTCTTCACATTCTTTGCCGACACAAATGTTATAAAATCGTTCTCCGACAGATCATTGCGGCCCTCCATTGTTATGTAGAACATGCTCTTGGGCATTGTGGTGGCACTAATGTCGATATCGATAGTGTGGCGGTTGGAGCCCGTGATATTCACAATTCCGCTGGCGTATGTTTTGCCGTACCACAGCGGTGAGTCGATGGCGCGGGTGTTAAGGGCAATAATGTTGTTACAGTTTATCTTCAAATCGAGATTGAAATCGCTGAAATCGCGGTGCCATATAGTGCCGTTGAGCCGTGCGGTGCCCGTTTCGGCATCGTGCCCCACAACATTGTTGAAGACAATCCTGTTTTCGTCAAATTCAAGCGTGTCGTTGACAATATAGGTTGCCTTGGTCGAAGCGAGCGTAAGCCGCGCGTCCTCGAGCCCGAGCTTGCCCTCCCAATCCGGCGCGGTGAGTTTGCCGTCGAGGTGCATCTTGCCGCTGAAGGCTCCTTCTATGTCGGAGAACACACCCGACAGGAACAGCTTCAGGAACTGCGCGTCCTGGTGAGTGGCCTCAGCATCAATATTCATGTAGAACGCACGAGGGTCGATATAGCCGCCAAACGTTGTCTCCGACTGTCCGCCGTTGTCAGCCAGCGATCCGCCCACGTTAAGCCTGCGAGCTTTCATATCCCATTCGGCAGAGGCCTTGATATCGCCAAACCGCTGCCCGCCAATGGCAAAATCGGTAATTGACAGATTTCCATCAATACGCTTCTCACCTTTCAAATCTTTCAGATTGGAAAGAGCTGACAGCGTTCCGTCGAAACGGGTTTTAAGCCCGAAAACATCCGATACGAAATCGAGTTTCAGATTGTCGACATCGATAAGAAGACTGTCGTCGGGATAATCGGACAGCACTCCGTCGGCAAAGATGGAGCTTGTGCCGTTGTCGATACTCAGGTGTTCGATAACCACCGCCGTATCGAGCAGCGTGACAACCGCCGGCTCAATCAATGCCGTAGTGTCGATGATTGTGATCCACGACGGCGACAGCTCGATGCGTGTGCGTTTGCCCGTACTGTCGGCCATGCTGACAATTGCGCTTATGTTGCCGCTGTTGTTGCCCCTGTCGAGCAGATTGTTCCAGTTCAGATTCAGACTGGCATTGCCTTTCTCCATCTCCATGGTGCCGTGCAGACCTTTCATCGACTCGTAGCTGGCAAAATAGACACACCCTGCCGAAATGTCGGTCAGCAGCTTGTCGAACTCATTGTGCACATCGACCGCAAGTTCCTCAATCTCAAAACTTTTAGCCACAATATTATCCGACTCAATATTCAGTCCGAACGACGATGTGTTGTCATTGAGCGTAGCTTTCACCCGGCTGCCTGAGGCGATATTGAGCCATGGAGCGAAAATCTGCGTCAGCGGGTGCGGATAGTCGATAATCATCTCGAGCCAGATGTCGTTGTCAGTGCTTGCCGGCCCAGCCTCACGACCGCTGGCAAAACTCTGTGTGAAACGTCCGATGCTGCGCGGCAGCTCGGTCAGTTTGAACCGGCCGCCGGCTGTTGCGCTCACAAACTCCGACTGCAGGCTAACCGATTTGCCCTCGTCGGTATTGTCGGCAAAAATCAGAATGGTGTCGGTTGCAAAATAGGCCGAATCGTAAAAATAGAATATGTCGGTAATGTCAATGGATCCTTCGGCAAGGTCGATGTTAGGACCATGGAAATCGGCATTCAGATTGAACGATATGTTTGCCGTAGAATCGGGCGAGAGCCCCAGTGCGGCAAGATTGGCGTAATAGACACACGATTTGAAGTTGTAGGTCTGTATGTCGCCGACATTGACCAGGCCGTCGAAATCAAGCCGCAAATTGGGGTCGAACGAGCAGACATAGCCGTTGAACACCTTGTCGGCAAAGCGGCCGTCGATGGTTATCGAATCGATGGTGTGACCCGCATACTCAATACTGTTCACCACACCTTTCACATTCATGGTGGTTTCATCAGCATTTCCCACTTTGCCGTTAGCCTGCATGTCGACACGCAAAACTGTGGGAGTACCAGTCAGCCAGCCGAGCTCAACCGGTGTCGATTTCAGCCAGCCGCTCACATCGTAGGCTTGTCCGTCGGCTTTATCGATGTTGGCCTGCAGATTGACATCTCCTATTCCGGTACGCAGCGCTCCATCCGCCTCAACATTGCTGAAAGTACCGCCAACACGTCCGTTGAAATCTATTTTGCCCAGCATCCCGATGCGTTTCTTTAGCGCCAAAGTATCGGTGGCGGTATAGGCTCCAAGCATTTTTACAATATCGGCACTCGACGTTTCAAGCCTGCTGACATTAAAGTCATACGAAAGACTGTCGCGGCAGCACAATTCGTCAAGCTTTATGTCGAAATTCATTGTTGAACTGTCGCCGAACACAAATCTCATCTGCTTGCCTTTCAAGCTATTGAGAGTTCCCGACACGTTTCCTTTAAGAGCAACGCGCTCATTGTTACCCTCAAACTTCGGCACAAACATTGCATAATCGGACGGATTCAACAGCAGATTGGTTATATCGACATTGTAGAACAATTGCTGCCCTGTTCTTACTTCGGCTTTGCTTATGGTAACATTCGATCTGCGGCTGTCGAGTATCAGGTTTTTAATGCCGATGTTGCCGTTGTATAACGAGAAATCCATCTCCAGATTGCCGATTTCGGCCACCCCGTTGTAACCCGTGCAGAATGTCTCAAGCCTCGCCGACAGCGAATCACCTTTAAAAGTGAAATCACTGATATCCACGCTTATATCGTTAAAATTATGCGATTTGCCGTTGTCGTTGAATAAGACATTGGTCTGCACCAGTGTTATCTCGTCAATATCGACTTTCCACGGACTTTTGACGGTATCGGAACTGCTAAATGCGTCAGCCAGAAAACTGAAGTTGAACACGCTGTCGGTGCGTTCAATGTTGGCTTTGACACCACGTATGTAGGCCCGCTGGATGCCTATCTGCTGCTCGTTGATATTAACCATCCGCAGATAACCCGAAAGCTGCGGCACAAAAAGCAGCGTGTCGCCGTTGGGACATTTTATCAGAACGTCCTGCAGCGTGAGTCCCTGACGGATGTAGTAGCGAGCCTTCGTCACCTTCACTTCGGCGTTCAGCGTACGGCTCAACACCGATGTTATCTGATTGGCCAGCATAGTCTGTATCAGCGGCGAGCGCAATGTTGACCAAACAAGCACCACTATCCCGACCACAATCAGGACAAAAACAGACAATATTTGTATGGCTTTTTTAATAATTTTGCGCCTTAAATTACAAGTGCCCAAAAATATTCTTTTTGAGTACACTTGAAGCCATATTTTTATGAGCGTTACAATTTTAGGCATAGAATCATCGTGCGATGACACATCAGCGGCAATTATCCGCGACGGAGTGATACTGTCGAATGTCATTTCGAGCCAGAAAGTGCACGAACAATACGGCGGCGTGGTGCCTGAGCTGGCGTCGCGTGCGCATCAGCAGAATATTATCCCTACAATCGACGCGGCAATCAAAAATGCGGGCATCGGTCTCGATGAGATTTCAGCCGTGGCCTTCACTCGCGGACCGGGTTTGCTGGGGTCGTTGCTTGTGGGCACGTCGTTTGCAAAGGGGTTTGCGCTTGCGCGAAAACTGCCGCTTATCGAGGTGAACCACCTTCAAGGCCACGTGCTGGCGCTGTTTGTGAAGCAGTCGCCCGACGACAACAATCAACCTGAGTTCCCGTTCATCTGCCTGCTGGTGTCGGGCGGCAACTCGCAGCTTGTGGTGGTCCGCAGCCCGCTTGATATGGAAGTGGTGGGCACCACCATCGACGACGCTGCCGGCGAGGCTTTCGACAAGTGCGGCAAGGTGATGGAACTGCCCTATCCGAGCGGCCCCATCATCGACAAACTGGCCAAAGAGGGCAACCCCAAGGCCATCAGTTTCTCGAAACCAAGCATCGAAGGTTACAACTACAGCTTCAGCGGCTTGAAAACAAGTTTCTTGTATCACATCCGCGATGAGATAAAAACCAACCCGAACTACGTGAAGGAAAATCTGCCCGACCTGTGTGCGTCGCTGCAGAACACCATCATCGAGATTCTGCTGAACAAACTGAAAAAGTTGGTTAAGGCGACGGGCATCAAGCAGGTGGGCGTGGCTGGCGGTGTTTCGGCCAATTCGGGGCTGCGTCAAGCTCTGCTCGACTACGGCGAACGCGAGGGACTGAAAATCTTCATCCCGAAAATATCGTTCACTACCGACAACGCCGCAATGATTGCCATCACGGGCTATTACAAATATCAGGCGGGGCTGTTTACCACGCAGGATGTGGCGCCGCTGGCGAGGATGGATATTAAATGAAACACTAACGCTAACGCTGACACTGACGCACATTCAATTAGTCTATTAATCAATTAATCAATAAAATGGATATTTTTCAATCAATAATCATCGCCATTGTCGAGGGACTGACAGAGTTTCTGCCGGTGTCGTCGACGGGCCATATGATAATAACACAAGGCCTGCTGGGCGTTGAGAGCGACGACTTTGTGAAGGCTTTCACCGTGATAATTCAGTTTGGCGCCATTCTGTCGGTGGTGGTGCTCTACTGGAAGCGTTTCTTCCGTTTGAACAACGAGCCCGCACCCGAGGGCGCATCGGCTGTGCAGCGGTTTCTGCACAAGTTCGATTTCTACTGGAAACTGTTAGTGGCGTTCATTCCTGCAGCGGTTATCGGTCTGCTTTTCAGCGATAAAATCGACGAATTGCTTGAGAGCGTGACAGTTGTGGCAGTGATGTTGGTGCTGGGCGGCATTTTTATGCTTTTCTGCGACAAGATTTTCAACCACGGTAGCGACGACACCAAACTGACCGAGCGCAAGGCTTTGTATATTGGCCTGTTTCAGTGTATTGCAATGATTCCGGGCGTATCGCGCTCAATGGCGACAATTGTAGGCGGTATGGCGCAGAAACTCACTCGCAAGGCTGCAGCCGAATTTTCGTTCTTTTTGGCCGTGCCCACTATGTGCGCCGCATCGGGCTACAAACTGCTGAAACTCATTTTGTCGGACGAGGGAATACAACTGCTTACCAACAATTTAGGTGTGCTCATCATTGGCAACGTGGTTGCCTTTGTGGTGGCTCTGCTTGCAATGAAGTGGTTTGTGGCATTTCTAACAAAATACGGATTCAAAGTTTTCGGCATCTACCGCATCATTGCCGGCGGACTGATTCTGCTGCTTATGGCGTGCGGGGTTAACTTGACTGTGTAATGAAAAATTGAAAGGCTCACAGCTCATTGCTCAACGCTCATCGCAAAAAACTTATAACTTCGAAACTTAAAACTTAAAACTCAAATGGATAGCTCACTTTTCGAACACATCGGGCAATTCAAGCGGCAGGCGGCTGGCAAGATTCCGGCGCAGTCGCTCAGCCATCAACTGCTGACCAAGACTATCAACTTTCTGTTCCCCATCTTGTGCGACGATGACCAGTCGACTGAGGCGCGCTACTACGATATGCGCCACCTGATGGAAGAGGTTCTCTCGCAGCTGTCGCTCACCGACGAGCAGATTCAAGACGAGATTGAGACCTTCTCTAACTCGCTCGAGTTGCTCTATCTGCGTATGATTGAGGACGCAACAGCCATCTATAACGGCGACCCCGCAGCAGAATCGATTGAGGAAGTGATGGTGACCTATCCCGGATTCTACGCCATTGTGGCCTACCGTCTGGCGCATCAGCTCTATGAGCAGAACATTCCCATTGTGCCGCGACTCTTCACCGAGTACGCTCACGGCAAAACGGGCATCGACATACACCCTGCCGCCACCATCGGCCACTCGTTCTGCATCGACCACGGCACTGGCATTGTGGTTGGCGAGACAACCGTTATCGGCAACAATGTGAAAATCTATCAGGGTGTTACATTGGGTGCGTTGAGTGTCGACAAGGCCGAAGCAGGCGTCAAGCGCCACCCCACAATCGAGGACAATGTGACCATCTACGCCGGCGCCACCATTTTGGGCGGCAAAACAATCATCGGCCACGACTCGACAATAGGCGGTAACGTCTGGCTCACCGACAGCATCGAGCCTTATTCGATTGTGCTGAACAAGAGTAACGTCTATGTCAAGAACACCGGCGACTGGTGCTATAATATTTAAAATCAGCCGACAGAATGCCGAAATATTCGTTCATAGTGCCCGTTTACAACCGCCCCGACGAGGTTGACGAGTTGCTGGAATCGCTCACATCGCAGCGTTTCACCGATTTCGATGTGACCATTGTCGAGGACGGCTCAACCGACACTTGCCGGCACATTGTCGAAAAATATACCAATCGGCTATCTGTCAACTATCTGGAACAGCCGAACGGCGGCCCTAGTGCGGCACGCAACAATGGCGCGGCACACGCCACAGGCGACTATCTGATTTTTCTTGATTCGGATGTGATTGTGCCGCAGCAATATCTCGGGGCGGTTGACAAGGCTGTGAGCGAGCGCAAGCTGCAGTGCTTCGGCGGTCCCGACGCGTCGCATCCGTCGTTCACGCCCATTCAGAAGGCCATCAGCCACTCAATGACATCGGTCCTGACCACCGGCGGCATCCGCGGCAAAAAAGAGAGTATGGACAAATTCTACCCGCGCAGCTTCAATATGGGCATCAGCCGCAGCGAGTTTGCGCGCGTGGGCGGCTTCGGCGACATGCGTTTCGGCGAGGATGTCGATTTCAGTATGCGGCTCATCGAGAACGGCTGCAAGGCCGGACTGATTGCCGATGCGTTTGTCTATCACAAGCGCCGCACAACGTTCAAGGCGTTTTTCAAGCAGGTTTACAACTCTGGCGTGGCCCGCATCAATCTCGAAAAGCGCCACCCCGGCACTATGAAACTTGTTCACGCGCTGCCCGCCGCGTTCTTCCTGGGCAACATCGGGCTTGTGGCGCTGGGCTTTGTCTGGTGGCCGCTGTGGTGCCTGCTGGCTCTGCCCGCTGTGGGTTTCTTTATCGATGCACTCGTGGCGACAAAACAGCTGCGTGTGGCTCTGCTGGCCGTTCCTGCGGCTTATGTGCAGCTTTGCGGCTACGGCTGCGGATTCTGCGATTGCTTTCTCCTTCGCGTTATATTCGGCAAAGGTGAGTACGCGCGGTTTGTTAAAAATTTCTATAAGAAATAACAATCTGATAATGTGCGTGTTGTTCTTTTATTGAAAAACATGGCACAAACACAACCAACCATACCCCATTTTTCTTACCTTTAAAAGTTTTTTCGGCGATTATACCGACGACCAAGAGAGATAACCACTATCTTTTTGGCATTAAAGATGATAGAGCAAGAAACAGTAGATAAGATTTTTGAAGCGGCCAACATTGTTGACGTAGTTTCCGAGTTTGTGAGCCTGAAAAAACGCGGCACAAATTATTTCGGTTGCTGCCCGTTCCACAACGAGAAAACGCCATCGTTCAGCGTGTCGCGTTCCAAAAACCTTTATAAGTGCTTTGGTTGTGGCAAAGCCGGAAATGCCGTCAACTTCATAATGGAGCACGAGCAGATATCGTACTACGAGGCTCTTAAATATCTGGCCAACAAGTTCCACATTGAGATTAAGGAAACCGAACGCACGCCTGAGGAGCAGGAGCGCCATGACGACCGCGAGAGCATGATGGTGCTGAACGAGTTTGCCAAAAACACCTTCATCAACAACATGACGGAAACCGACGAAGGGCGCGCCATCGGATACAAATATTTCAAAGAGCGCGGTTTCAACGAGGAGACCATCAAAACCTTCGAGCTGGGCTACAGTCTGTCGGACCGCAAATCGTTCACCGATTTCGCGCTCAAAAGCGGTTACCAGCTTAAATATCTGACCAGCAATCCCGATACCAATATTGGCACCGGCCTTACCATACAGCGCGAAGACGGTTACACTTTCGACCGTTTCAGCAGCCGTGTGATGTTCCCAATCCATAATCTTACAGGAAAGGTCATAGGCTTTGGCGGCCGAGTGCTCGACGCCCGCACCAAAGGTGTGAACGTCAAATACATGAACTCGCCGCAGTCGGTCATTTACGACAAGAGCCGCTCACTCTACGGCATATATCAGGCCAAGGCAGCCATTGTCAAAAACGACAAATGCTTTTTGGTTGAGGGTTACACCGATGTGCTGAGCATGCACCAAAGCGGCATCACCAATGTGGTAGCCAGCAACGGAACTGCTCTTACCATTGAGCAAATCAGACTCATCCACAGGTTTACAAACAATATCACCGTGCTCTACGACGGCGACGCCGCCGGAATCCATGCCGCCTTGCGCGGAATCGATCTGATTCTGGCCGAAGAGATGAACGTGAAAGTGCTGCTGCTGCCCGACGGCGAAGACCCCGATTCGTTCGCCCGCAACCACAGTTCGTCGGAACTTGAAGATTTCATCGGCCAAAACGAGACCGATTTCCTTCTGTTCAAAACCAAGCTGCTGCTCAACGACGCCGGCAACGATCCAGTGAAAAAATCGAACCTGATTGGCGATATTGTAACATCAATCTCTGTTGTGCCCGACAGCATCAAACGCGAACTCTACGCAAAAGAGTGCTCCGAACTGATGGGCATCGACGAACGGGTTCTGCACATTGAGATAAACAAGCGGCTGCGCAAAAAACGTGAGCAATGGTATGACGAAGAGCAGCGCGAGCTAAAAAAATCGACCCCTTCGCAGCTGATTGTCAACAAGACAATATCGGCCAGCAACCGCTGTCGGGAATATGAGTCGGAACTGCTCACAATTCTTATCAACCATGGCAACGATGTGCTTTTCACCATTGCCAAAGACGATGAGCCGTCGGTCGACGTTACGGTGGAGCAATATATCGACAAAGAGCTGACTGACAGCAATATCGAATTCCAAACACCAATCTGCAAGCGGATGCTTGATCTTTACACCAGCATCTGCAGTAAAGGACAGAAACCAGGCCTGACAACATTCACCTTGAGTTCCGACACCGAAATGAGCCGATTTGCCGTCGACTTGCTTGTACCTAAAAACGAGGTCAGCAATAAATTCTGGGAAAAGCACAACCAGTACATATCGGCCGAAGACAGAGACTTGAAATCGGTGATTGACAGCGCGATATACGGCTACAAGGCCTGTCTGGTGCAACAGTCGCTCGACAGTATCAGGGAAAAAATCAAAACGTTAGAGCAAACGCCCGATAACGAGATTGAGATGGCCCAGATGATGAATCAAACAATAGTTCTTACAAACTACAAAAAACGTCTTTTTGAATATTTAAAACGAGTAATAGGATAATTACAATAAAAAATTGCTATAATTGGAAAACATAGAAATTGAGTACTGCAATTCTTAAATAAAAAATGAAGCGTATCTTAACCATATTGATAGCACTACTGAGCGCAGGCTGTCTTAAAGCACTTCCGTCGACGGACCTGACATATTGCCGCGCCCAATGGTCGTTCTCGCCCGATGCGCCTCATATCTCCGGGTCGGTGATGTTCCAATTCAAATCGGCCAGGGAGCCAGCCAATGCCATCGATTTTGATTTGTCAGATCACCTGCATGTCGAAAAAATAATATACCACAACACCACATTGCCATTCAAACACAAGAAAAACAAACTTGTGATAACTCTACCCGAGCGTTTGGAGGCTGGCATTTCCGATTCGATCGAAATAGTATATCATGGCAAAACAGTTGCATCAGGATTCGGTTCAATAGGGTTCGACAAGAATAGCCGTCAGGCATGGACATTAACGCAACCGTACGGCGGACGTGACTGGTGGCCCTGCAGGCAAAACCTCTACGACAAAATCGACTCGATGGACATCTACGTTACTTGCCCCGTAAAATACAAAGTCGCAACCAACGGCAAACTTGAAGGATATATTGAAAACGGACCCCTTCATACCGCTCATTACAAAGTGCGCCACCCTGTCAACTACTACACCGTGGGCATTGCCGTGGGCGATTACAAAACAGCCGAGAGCAAGGCCGTACTGCCAAACAACGACACTATTGGAATCATCGACTACTACCCAAAAACGATGAATTATCCCGACAGCAGTCTGTACAACATGGCCGACTTTATTAATTACCTAAGCAGCTACTGGATACCCTACCCGTTTGCTGACGAAAAATACGGACAAGTTTACTTTAACGCCAATTTGAGCATCGAACATCAGACCATGTCCTTCCTGGCATACTACGACATTCTGGTTATGGCTCACGAAATGGTTCACCAGTGGTTCGGCAACTATGTCACCTGCAGCGGATGGCGCAATGTGTGGATAAACGAGGGGTTTGCAATGATTGGTGAGTTGACTATCCTGGAGAAGTTTTGTGCCCGTTCCGTTTTAGAATGGAAAGAATACGCCAAGCTTAGCGCTCTCACATCAAAAAAATCAGTTTTTGCCACCGACACCACAAAGCCTAATGATCTTTTTGATATTGCAACCACTTACAACAAAGGCGGCATGGTATCTTTAATGCTCCGCAACGAGATTGGCAAAGAAGCCTTCCAAAAAGGCTGCCGTCTGATTCTCGAACAGTACGCCAACGGATTCGCCACTGTTGACGATGCGCGGAAATGCTTCGAAACCGCAGCCGACACATCGCTGACCGAATTTTTCAATAATTGGATCTACGGCGTCGGCCATCCGATTTACACTATTAAACACAACAAGACCGAAAACGGGAAAACCACTTTAACCATAAAGCAGACAACCAGCGACTCATCGGTAAAATTCTATCCATTGCACGTGACAGTCAGGCTGTTAGGCAAAGACGGACATAAAAAAGACGTCAGGCTGCATCACACCCAGAATGAGCAGAAATTTATTGTCGAAACCGATTTTGCTGTGGAAGACGTGATATTCGACCCCGAAAGCGACATTCTCTGCAAATGGAGTAAACGGAATTAACCGAAAAACAAAAAAACGAGTGCCAAAATGGCGGATTTTGTATATCTGCCTTATATTTGCACGTTTCAGAAATTGCTATGGACAAAGCAAAAAAGAAAAATAAGTTTGCGGAGCGATACCGAATAACCATTCTCAACAACCGCACACTTAAAGAAGTGTGGAACACTGTGCTGTCGTTGCGCGGCATGATTGTGGTTGCCTTACTTGCAGTGGTTCTGCTTGTTGGCATCGGTGTCTCGCTTATATCGTTCACCCCTCTGCGCAAATATGTGCCCGGATACCCCAGCGACAACGAGCGCTTCCTGCTTATTGACAATTATATGAAAGTTGACTCGCTTGAGAAAGTCTTGTCTCAAAGCGACCTTTATTTTGACAATCTGCAGAGCATTCTTGTCGGGAAAAACACAAAACCCCATTTTATCGATAGAGATTCGATTAAAAATTCCGACAGCAAAACGGCAATGCAACACATCCGTTTCGATTCGTCGCTCTACAAGCAGATTGACGAAGACCAGTTCAACATCCACTATGTTGATGACGAACGGACACTGCCTACAGCCCTCAGCACAGTAAAAATCCATTTTTACTGTCCGCTCAAAGGCGACATCACCAACCCCCACTCGCCCGAAACAGGCCATTACGGTGTCGACATTGTGTCGGATGCCAAAGACCCTATTCTTTCGGTGCTTGACGGAACTGTGATTATGGCGGGATGGACGCTCGAAGCTGGTTACGTGATTGTTGTGCAGCACCGCAACAACATAGTGTCGCAATACAAGCACAACTCGTTTCTACTCAAAAAGATAGGCGACCATGTGCGAGCCGGTGAGCCGTTGGGCTTCCTCGGCAACACGGGCGAGTACACCACCGGGCCGCACCTGCACTTCGAGTTGTGGCAGAACGGCACGCCGCTGAATCCGACTGACTACATAATCTTCTGACATACAATGACTAAACACATAGCAATACTTGGTTCGACAGGCTCTATCGGGACACAGACGCTTGATGTGGCCCGCGCCCACGCCGACAAACTGACGGTGGAGGTGCTCACTGCCGGACACAATTCGCAACTGCTTATCAATCAGGCGCGTGAGTTCAAACCCAACGCCGTGGTTATTGCCGACGAATCGAAATACAACGAGGTGAAATCGGCTTTGGCCGACCTTGACATCAAGGTATGGACTGGCGCCAAAGCCATTGAGGACGTGGTTCAGATGAACACCGTCGACACCGTGGTTACGGCCATGGTGGGTTATGCCGGTCTGTCATCAACCATAAAGGCCATTGAGGCTGGAAAGAACATCGCCCTTGCCAACAAAGAGACGCTGGTTGTTGCCGGCGAGCTGATTACCAAACTGGTGGCAAAGCACAAAGTGCGCGTTACGCCGGTTGATTCGGAGCATTCGGCCATTTTCCAATGCCTTGTGGGCGAACCCGATGTCGAAAAACTGATAATCACCGCTTCGGGCGGACCGTTCCGCACAAAAAGCATCGACGAGCTGCGCACCGTGACGCCGCAACAGGCGCTGAAACACCCCAACTGGAATATGGGCGCGAAAATCACTATCGACTCGGCAACAATGATGAACAAAGGCTTGGAAGTGATTGAGGCTCACTGGCTTTTCGGTATTCCGTACGAGCAAATTGAGGTGACTGTTCATCCACAGTCAATCATCCACAGTATGGTGCAGTTCATCGACGGCAGCGTAAAGGCACAGATGGGTCTGCCTGATATGAAACTGCCAATCCAATACGCTTTGAGTTATCCCGACCGATGGCCGTCGGATTTTGGCCGCATCAACTTCAAAAGCCAACAGCCCCTGACATTTGAGGCGCCCGATTTGGAGAAATTCCGCTGCCTGGCGCTGGCTTACGAGGCTTTGGGCAAGGGCGGCAATATGCCCGCCATTATGAACGCCGCCAACGAGGTGGCCGTTGATGCCTTCCTGAAAGGCCGCATCGGATTCCTCGACATTGCCGA
>JAGCFC010000069.1 GCA_017650325.1 Salinivirgaceae bacterium
ATTTTTATTCATATTTGCTTCTTATTCTATTATTTAAAGCGACAATCTGCCAGTCAATTTTTATTCCGAATACTCCGCAATGCCGCTTTCGGCCAAATCGGTCTGAAAATCTTGACGGGCCTTCTTAAGCGCTCGCCGAATCCTGCGCCTACGCATATTCAGCCAACGCTCAATTATCTGATTTTCTTTTTCGTAAGCGTCGAGAACCGCGTTGCGGCGGCGTTCCGCCTGAAAAGCCTGAATAATGTAAGCTCCAATGTGGCGTGTCATTTTTTCGCGATAGACGGCATCGAAAGGAATAAGTATTCCAGTGTCTTCAATGTTGTGCATCAGGTGGTTAACCGCAGTGCCAAACATCATCATCTGCGACGTGGCTGAAATATATGCGGTAACATTCGGCGGAACGATTACCCCGCGCCGTCTAACCGCGGCCTTCAGCAATCGGAAGTCCTCAACAAGGTCATCCTTATGCACTATCAGGTTCATCAGGTCGGAATTGGAATCGGGCATTACCGATTGGTCAGTCCACGGACGGATAAGTTCCTCTTTGTCACCAAAATGCTTCCAAAGAAAATGATAAATCAGGTCGCGGGCAATATGGTCGTACGACGGATAAATGGTAATCTTTCCGAAGAAATATAACAGTTTGGGATTCTTCATAATGATTGCCACAAGGCCGTCCCACAAGTTGTCGAACGCAAAAATTGAATTTGCGCCGTTGCGCGAACTCTGATATTCGGGTGCGACAAAATTGCGTCCGAGTTCAATGGAATAGGGAAGGTAATCGTCGATAAATTTCTGCGAAAAACGGAATTGGTGCGAACTTGCCAGAACGGGCTGACCATTCGCATCAAACGTGGCTTCGGCACCCAAAAGGAATCTGTAGCCGCCGATAATCGCCTCGTTGTCAGGGTCCCAGACAATCAGTTGCTTGTACGGCTTCTCCATCTTGTCGTACTCGTCAAGGTCAACGGCATTGCCCGTAGAGCCTCCCGCCTCGCGGAAAGCCACCTCGCGCAGGCGCCCGATTTCAGTAACGGTATTTGGCGAATCCTGCCACGTGACAATGTAGAGTTCGTTATGCCCCTTGTTGGTGTCTTGCAGTTTCTTCGACGGGGTGAGTTCCGCTTTAATCAGTTCAACAGGAACGGGTTCAATAATATTGTCCATAGTGAATCAAGTGTCAATCTATGCCTGACGGCCAGGGATTTGAGACAATACCCGCCATATCGAGCATTGCCTTGTGTGCGGCATTGCGCATCCGTGCTGGTTCCTCCTTCCGCGACGCATTTGGGTTGGGCACTATCGGGTCGCCCACGTGAATGGTTATCAAAGGTTCGCCTTTGCTGATAAGCCTGCGCCACCCCGTGCGGGGGCGGAACGAAATCATCATCGGTATCACAGGAATCGAATACCTGTAAGCCATATTGAAGGCACCTATTTTGAAAGGCCGAAGCGGCGCGTAGAATTTCCAACTGCAACTTTCAGGGAATATGTGTATCCACTGTTTGGCTCTGTGCAAATCGTCTAACGCCTGCGCAAACTTTGTCAGCCCGCCGTAATCTTCGGGAATGGCAATGCCGCCTATGGCTTTCATAATGAAACCGTCGTTGCCGTTGAATGGCTGCGAGTACATCGGAATCCACGCCATTCGGTGGCGCATTGCCTGCAAAACGCACAACATATCCCAACGGTTTACGTGGTTGCAAATGGTCATCACGCCGTTGGCGAAAAGTTTGCGGTTGCGGGCGATTTTCTCGCGGCCTTCAATCTTCAACCCATATCTGATTCGGTTTACAGGAAAAGCCACAGTCCAGGTAATCAGATATACAAGAAAATGTATTATTCTGAATTTCAACGATTTGTCAAGATAGGTATAAGTCTCGTCGAATTTTATGTCCTTATGTTTTCCGCGTATGGGCGCCATCCTTGTGAACGGATTCTCGCCTGAAAAATCCGCATCGGGTTCAGGCACATACACGCCTTCCTTAACCTTGAAATTCTGATACGCAGGGCCAAATGCCGAGTAATCCTTTAACATTCTCCTGAACTTTATAACTTATTGAGTTACAACGTGTGACTTTTACTTTGCAACCGCACCTCCCTACTTTGTATTTCCAACTATCTTCCTTAACGCAACTATCAGTCGGTCAATCTCTTCGCGCGTGTTATAGACGGCGAATGTTGGGCGGACCGACATTTCGTAGCCCAAAGCCCGCAATGCAGGTTGGGCGCAGTGGTGACCCGCGCGCACGGCAATACCCTCCTTGTCGAGCATTTGCCCCACTTGCGGCGCTGGAATGCCCTCCACGTCGAACGACACAACGCTGACGCGGTTCTTCGGGTTGCCAATGAGCGTGATGCCTGGAATCAGCGCAATCTGTTGCCGCGCGTACTCCGTCAGGTCGTGCTCGTGGCGTTCAATGTTGTGAATGCCAACGCTGTTCACAAAATCGAGCGCGTAGCCCAACCCGATGGCGTCGGCAATGTTGGGCGTTCCCGCCTCAAAGCGTGCTGGCGGCTCGTTGAACTCCGTGCGTTCAATGGTAACGTCTTTTATCATATTGCCGCCGCCCTGCCACGGTGGAAGCAACGCAAGCGCCTCTTTTTTGCCGTATACCGCGCCAATGCCCGACGGGCCGTAAATCTTGTGCCCCGAAAAGACAAAGTAGTCGCAGTCCATATCCTGAACGTCAATCTTTGTGTGGGCCACCGATTGAGCGCCGTCAATCAGCACTGGAATGTTGTGCGCGTGAGCAATGTTGATGATTGTCTTCACGTCGTTGATGGTGCCGAAGGTGTTGTTCACGTGACCAACCGAAATGAATTTCGTCCGTGGTGTTATGAGTCGCACAAGTTCGGGCAGAATCAGGTCGCCGTTCTGGTCAACGGGAATGGCCCGCAGTTCGGCTTTGCGCTCCTTGCACACCTGTTGCCACGGCACAATGTTGGCGTGGTGGTCGAGAGTCGATACAATCACATTGTCGCCCTCGAGCAGGTATTTGCGCCCGAAAGTCTGCGCCACAAGGTTGATGCCTTCGGTTGTTCCGCGCACAAAGACGATGTTGTCAACCGACGGTGCGTTGATGAACCGCGCCACCTTTTCGCGCGCGCCCTCGTACTGGTCGGTTGAGCGGGCGGCAAGCGTGTGTGCGCCACGGTGAATGTTCGAGTAGTCGGTTTTGTAAAAGTGGCTCAATCCGTCAATCACGCGCAGCGGTTTCTGTGTCGATGCGCCGTTGTCGAACCACACCAAATCCTGACCGTTCACCTTCTGATTGAGAATGGGGAATTGCTTCCGAATCTCCGTCTGGTCAATGGTGTCAGACTCCTCGTAGTGCAGGTTCCGCACAAGTTCAGTTTCGGGTATTCCGATGCCGAACCCGTTGTCTTTCAGCATACATTTCCGCTTGTCGGGCTGAACGTCGTCCGCCGAACTGGCGTTTGCTGTCGGCTGACTGGCTGCGAGAATATCTTCTGAGAAGTATTTCTCAACCACACTGCGGAACAGCGTGGCGTCAACCTCCGAAAGTTCGCCCGTGAGCGGAATCTGCGGCATACTGAACCCGCCAAAGTCGGTGTCAGGTTCAGGTTGCGGCGGCTGCGCCTGTGTCGGACTCACATCGGGCACGGGCGCGTCAGCGTCGAACCTGAATTGCGGAATCTGCCCCAATTCGGGAATGTCGGGTCTGAAATTATCCAATTCGTTGCCGTACATTATTTTTCAATTTTGTTTCTGTGTTGATAATCGTGATAGTAGCCCACCTCAACGTTCTCAAGAACGGCGATGGCGTCGTCGGTCAGACTGGCGAGCGAGAAGTATTTTGTGAGCAGATAACTTGCCACGCCGTATTGGTCCAAACCCATAAGGCGGGCCGACAGCGACGGGGCAATCTCGCCTGGAATGCCTGCCTGGTGCAAGCCCACAACGCCTTGTTCTTTCTCGCCTGTGCGGACAAGAATGATGTCGGTGGTTCCCACGCCGCGGCTGGTCAGATACTGGCCTTTGATTTCAACTTTGTCCGACGGAACAATGGGCACACCGCGCCACGTAATCACCTTTGTGCCAAACAAATCGATGCTGACAGGCGGCACACCGCGCCAAGTGCACTCACGCTCAAAAGCCGCAATGGCGCGCGGGTGGGCGATGAAGAATGCTGGCTCCTTCCAAACGAGCGACAGCAGCTCGTCAAGGTCGTCGGGCGTTGGCGCACCGTAGCGGGCGCTGATTTTGTAGCCTGGCGCAGCCTGTGCAAGCAAGCCGAATTTCTTGTTGTTGATGAGTTCCCATTCCTGGCGCTCCTTGATGCTCTCGATTGAGAGTCGCAGTTGCTGTTCAAGTTGGTTGTAAGGCGCGTTGTATAAGTCGCTTACGCGGGTGTGGACGCGCACAACCGTCTGCAGCGTATTGAGCGAGTATTCGGTTGGCGTTTCGTCGTAGTCGATGTAGGTTTCGGGGATGATGTTGTCCTCTTCGTGGCCGCTCACAAGGTCGATGTGCTTCTCGCCGTGGTCGTTCACTGTGGCTTTCAGGCGCAAATGGTCGTCAACGGCGTTGTTGAACTGTTCGCGGAAGTTTGGTTTTTCTTTGATAAGTTTCTCAAGGACAGGTGTTTCCAACTGAAGGAATGTTGAGTTGGTGAGCGAGCGCACCGTCACGGTCGAACTGGCGGCGCTCAAAAGGTCTGTCTCGCCAAAATACTCGCCCGCGCCCAA
Organism: Salinivirgaceae bacterium; assembly: GCA_017650325.1. GTDB lineage: Bacteria > Bacteroidota > Bacteroidia > Bacteroidales > SZUA-534 > RUG13583. The sequence goes on from JAGCFC010000069.1 coordinate 4,717, forward strand.
AAGCGCAATGCGCAACTCCTCGCCGTGGATGCCTGTGCTGATAACTTCGGCCTGTCCGCTTGCCACAATAAAGAATTTCTGTTTGTCTTTGCCTTGAGTGATAAGGTTTTTGCCACGGTTCACTTCAACTGGCACAAAGTTCCGTGCAAGGTCCGACACAATCTCCTCGTCGATGCTGGCGAAAAGCGGAATCTGACGCAGGTCTTTGGCTGTGAAACTGGCCACTCCGTCGAAATACTGAATGGCAATGCGGTCGGCCTTTTTCAGTTCCACTTTGGTGCGGTTCACGCGGTAGGTGCCGCTCTCCACTTGAGTCCACGGCAGAAGTTTCAGAAGAAGCCGTGGTGTGATTGAACCCATTTGCGGCGGGGTTTTGGTTGTATTCGCAAGGTTGCGTGCTGTTGCAGTCGTAATGCTGCGTTGAATGTTGCTGTCTGCCATAGTTGTAAATGTTTAATTATTAAAAAAATAGATAATTCAATTTATTTGGTGTTTGGTGTTTGGTTTTGGAACTGCCCCCTCAAACCCTATTTTCTAACCTCAATCTTCTCTTTCACCTCACCGTTTGCTATCGCGAAAGCGTTGAAAACGGGCTTTTCGCCAGCGAGCGACAGAATGAAATATAGAATGTTAGGGTCGTAGGCGAGCCTGATGTCCTCTGCCGACGGCCTCGACGGCGATGCGGGATGACTGTGCCAGTTGCCAACAATCACCAGCCCGTTCTGCCGAGCGTATTTCACAGCGGCGAACTGTTCCTTCGGGTCGAAACTGAAATGCTCCTCCGAATGGTCGATGTTCGTCATTGGGAAATTCACTGTAACCGTCTGACGGTCAGGGCCGAGAAGGTATCCGCACGATTCAATGGGTGCCTCGTTCAGCGCCTGCGCCAGCAGCTCTTGATAAGCCGATTCCGATACTGTCAGTTCCATTTATTTCCGAATAGTTACTTTGTGAATGTTTCCCTCAACGTGCGTGACACTCAATACGTTATAGCCTTGTTCGGTGGCTGTGCGCGGCACGTTGTTCAGCGGTTCGCCGTCGGTTAGCAGCACCTCAAGAATGTCGCCGTCGGCAATCTGCGCCAGTTTCAGTTTCGTCTTGACGAACGTCATTGGGCAGTGCTCGTTTGTTATGTCTAATGTGTGTGTTGCCATAGTTATTTTTGATTTTTGAATTTCGATTAAATGATTGACTGATTAACTGATTTTATTGGTTTCGGGTATTGGGTGTTGGGTGTTGGGTGGACGCACTATGTTTTTGTCGTTTTCTAACACCTAATACCTAACCCCCAACACCTAAATAAACATTGTCCTTCCGCCGTCCGACAGTTCAAGGAACGATGCCACACCGAGCGTGTCTTTCACTTCGTGGATGAAATCGGACTGTTTCAGCCCCAGAACGTGCATTGCCATTTCGCAGGCGTAGAGATTGACACCAAGCGCGGTTGCGGCCTCAACCAGTTCCTCAAGTGTGGCCACATTGTTCTTGCGCATAAGCGAGCGGAAAATCCGCGGACCCGCACCCAAGAAATTGAATCGGCTTGTCGGGGTGTTGTGCAGGCCGCCCATAAAGAAACCGAACATTTTTGTGAGCCAGTTGCCGCCCAAAAAGGCGCGCCCACGTTTCTGTTTGATAGCGTCGAGACCCCAGAAGGTGAAGAAGATGTTCACCTCGTAGCCCACAGCCGCAGCGCCCGTTGCAAGGGTGAATACGGCCGTCAGTTTGTCAAATTCGCCCGAAAAGGCAATCAACGATAGTTTCTTTTTTTCTGCCATAACTATTTAGTGTTTAGAATTTTAAAATTTAAAGTTTAGTGCTTCGCCGTTGAGAAAAGGTTTAGTCGCTTCGTTGTTTAGATAACTAAACCTTCTCAACCTTCTCAACTCTCTAAACTTCTTAACCTCTTAACTTTTAATCTCTTACCACTCAACTCTTTCCTCTCACCCTTTCTTATGCGATGCAAGGTCACAAGTACCTTGTTCATAATCAATCAGTTTTGTCACTGTCGGGTTTTCACCGCAGAGCGGACATTTGCTGTGCCGTTTTACGTTTATCTTTCTGAAATCCATTGTTTTTGCGTTGAATGTCAGTAGTTTGTCGGTCAGCAGTTCGCCTACGCCCGTAATATATTTGAGCGTTTCGGCGGCCTGAATGGTGCCCAGCATTCCCGCAATGGCACCCAGCACACCAGCCTGCGAGCAGGTTGGAACTGCGTTGGCAGGTGGCGGTGTTTTGAACATACAACGGTAGCAAGCGTGCCCAGGAACGTGTGTAAACGTCTGTCCCTCAAAGCGTAAGATTCCGCCGTGACTGAACGGTTTGCCAGCCATTACGCAAGCGTCGTTAATCAGGAATTTCACAGGGAAATTGTCGGTTCCGTCAACCACAAAATCATAGTCGCGGACAATGTCGAGAGCGTTGTCGGCACGCAGAAAGTCTTGATATGTAATCACTTTCACGTTCGGGTTTATGGCTAGCATTGTCTCTTTGGCCGATTCCACTTTCGGGCGGCCCACGTCGGGTGTGGTGTGGATAATCTGCCGCTGAAGGTTGCTCAAATCAACCACGTCGCCGTCAACAATGCCGATGGTGCCGACACCAGCCGCGGCCAGATACATTGCCACGGGTGCGCCCAATCCGCCAGCACCAACAACCAGCACCTTCGCCTCGCGTATCTTTTCCTGCCCCTCAACGCCAACGTCCTTCAGCAGAATATGGCGCGAGTAGCGGTTTAACTCTTCTTCTGTAAAATCGAACATATTTGTAATTGTTTAAAAGTTTAGAGTTTAGAAGGTTAGGTTTTAGATTTTAGTTGAAGGTTGAACAAGTTTAACAGGTTTAAACGCTTCGCTGTTTAATTGTTCATTTTCAATTTTCAACTTTCAACTTCCAATTCCTAAATCCTAACTCCTAAATAACCAAATCACAACGCTCCTCCGCCCATAAAATACAGGAAATCAACTGTATCGCCTTCGTTCAGTGTGGTTGTGTCGAAATCGTCGCGCTCCACAAACTCCTCGTTCACTTGCACGCTAACCATTTCAGGCTGTGCAACATTGTTCTGTTTTATCAACTCCGATACTGTTATCGGCAGAGCGACTTCCTGTTTGTCGCCGTTTACTATAATTGTTGCCATAATATTTTGATTGTTAAATGATTACTTACTGAATAATGTTGTCGATAAGTAGCGCTCGCCGCTGTCGGGCAGAAGCACCACAATGCGCTTGCCCTTGTTTTCGGGGCGTTTGGCCACCTCAATGGCCGCATACAGCGCCGCACCCGACGATATTCCCACCAGCACGCCCTCGCGTTGAGCAATGTAGCGTGCTGTTTCAAAGGCTTTTTCGTCGGCAACACGGAAAATCTCGTCATAGACGCGCGTGTTCAGAATCTTCGGGATGAACCCCGCGCCAATGCCCTGCAACTTGTGCGGACCAGGCTTGCAACCCGACAGAACGGCGCTTCCCAACGGCTCCACAGCCACCACTTTGATGTTCGGGTTGTGGGCTTTCAGAGCCTCGCCCACGCCAGTGATTGTGCCGCCAGTTCCCACACCTGCGATAAAAATGTCGAGTTGGCCGTCGGTGTCCTCAATAATCTCCTGCGCCGTTGTAGTTGCGTGCGCTTCGGGGTTTGCGGGGTTCTCAAACTGTTGCGGAATAAAGGCGTTGCCAATCTCCGCCGCCAGTTCCTTCGCCTTGCGGATAGAGCCAGGCATTCCCTCGTAGGCGGGCGTTAGCACGAGTTCGGCGCCCAAAGCCTTGAGCAGAGCACGGCGTTCAAGACTCATAGAGTCGGGCATTGTCAGAATGAGCCTGTAGCCGCGTGTTGCCGCCACAATAGCCAGCCCGATTCCAGTGTTGCCGCTTGTCGGCTCAATAATCACTGTTGCCTTGTTAATCAAGCCTTTGCGTTCGGCCTTCTCAATGAGTTTCAGTCCCACGCGGTCTTTCACGCTCCGCCCAGGATTCAGAAACTCGAGTTTGGCCACGATCTGCGCCTTCGCTTTTTGCTCCTTCTCAATCTTCGAGAGTTCTAAAAGCGGCGTGTGCCCAATAAGTTCCGTTATATTGTTTGCAACTTTTGCCATTTTCTGTCCTTTCTGTTTTGAATGACGTTGCAAATGTAGAAATAATAATAATACCAACCTACTATCTTGATAGGTTAATTTTTAAAAATATGGCGATTTTAGAATTTTATAGCAGAAATATGCATATTAATAGACCGATAATGGAAATGTATTCCAAAACAGACTGTTAATTTAGAAAGATTGTCTTTTATGCTGAAGATGATAATTTGACGGTGAATGATGGAATTGAGATGGGCAAAATACAGTGAAAAAACACACAATTATATAATGCGATTTGCCTTTCATTTCCTAAAGCCGCAATCGAAAATTTATTTTTCAGGAATAACATACCAAATTGATAGGTTGATATGAAAGTTTTGTATTTTTGCGCCGTTTGAAAAAAGAATTTACTACGATTAATAAATAGGTAAGTTATGGATAGACAGACAAAAACAGTTCACACACAGCAAATGAATCCCGACTCGTACGGGGCACTGAATATGCCAGTTTACAATTCGGCGGCTTTCGGTTTCCCGACTGCAAAGTCAATGGCCGACGCCTTTGTGGGCCGCACAAACGCGCCAACCTACTCGCGCGTGACAAACCCCACGGTGACTTTTTTTGAAGAGCGCGTGAAGGATTTAAGTGGCGCACAGAACGTTTTTGCCTTCAATTCGGGTATGGCGGCAATCAGTTGCACGTTGTTGGCGCTTGCCGCAAGCGGAAAAAATATTGTCACTTCGGCGCACCTTTTCGGCAACACAGTGTCGTTGCTCAAAAACACATTAGGCCGATTCGGTGTTGAGACTCGCTTTATTGATTTGCTTGATTGCGAAGCGGTTGTCAACGCTATCGATGACAATACGGCGTGCCTGTTTCTTGAAATTATCACCAATCCGCAACTCGAAGTGGCCGACCTGCGGATGTTGGCTTCAGCGGCTCACCAGCACAACGTTCCGCTTGTGGCCGACACCACAATAATCCCGTTCACGCAGTTCAGCGCGGCCAGTTTAGGCGTTGATATTGAAGTGCTTTCGAGCACGAAATATATTTCGGGCGGTGCCACGTCGTTGGGCGGCCTTGTGATTGACTACGGACATTTTCCGCAACTCTACCGCACAATGAAGTTCGAATTGCTCTATAACATAGGCAGTTATATGACGCCGCAAGTGGCTTTTATGCAGACCAACGGACTCGAGACGCTCGACCTTCGCTACCGTGTTCAGGCCGACAACGCTTTGGAACTTGCCCGTCGGCTGCGGCAGGTTCCCGAAATCAAAAATGTTAACCATATCGGCTTGACCGATAATAAGTTCCACCAACTTGCCACAGAGCAGTTTGGCGGCACCTACGGCGCAATGTTCACCATTGATTTGGAAGATAAGCAGAAGTGCTTCGATTTTATTGACAATCTGCAACTTATCAGCCGTGCCACGAATCTTTTCGACAGCAAGTCGCTGGCCATTCACCCTGCGTCGACAATCTTCGGCGCCTTTGCAGGCTCGCAGCGCCGCGCTATGAACGTGCGCGACACAACCGTGCGATTAAGCATTGGAATGGAATCGGTTGACGATATCTATAATGATATTGTTCAAGCACTTACAAAGTAGCGGAATGCGTGTAAAAAAAGTGCGGCTTGTAGTTCTGATTGCAATTCTGTTGCAGTTGAGTTACGCAGCGCGGTGCGACATTGTTTTTGTGCTTGATAAAAAAGCGGCTTTCGGCAACGGTCATATTGCCGTAATGGTTGGAAACGAAACAGTTGGTTGGCGCTATATTTCGATAAACGGAACGCCAGTAATGCCAATGCCGTGGGGCGCAAACAATAATCCCGACAAGGGTATTTTGATAACTGATACCGAAGGTGCGGCGATTGGCAATCTGCGCCACGCCATACGCCGCGCAAACAGCGTCAACAGCGTGAAAAAGCACCATTATCTTGTTTTCAGGCGGCTCTGTTCGTCGGCTGACGAAGATTCGGCGGTTATGGTAGCCGCTGTGAGAACGGCGTCAGAGTATCTTTACGGCATTGCGGGGCCAGGGCAATCGTGCATTGACGTGGCTTTGTCGGCTTTTTCAGCGCTTGTCAAACTTCGTGAACTCGACCAAAACGGCTACGTGCCAGGCCAGAGCGACCTTGTTCCCAAAAATTGGTTCCGCAAACTCGCCATACGAGTACGAATTGTTAATCGCGCGGCAAGAAAAAGTCAGAACGCCATTCGGTTCTACCACAAAATCAATAAGAAAGAAAGGGGTTAAGGCTGATTTATAGGCGCTTTTACCTTCTATGCAACCCGCATTCCCTGTGTTCGGGATTTTCCCACCACCAGCGGCCAGAGCGAATGTCTTCGCCAGGCTCAACGGCGCGGGTGCCAGCCTTTTGCGAGTAAAAAATACAGCGCAACTGATTTTTCAGTTGCGCTGCATAATGTTGTGATAAAATTTTTAAATCATTTCAATAAAACGTTTGATATTAACGTGCCATTTATCCCAAGAGAAACCAACAGACGGGTGATATATGGCCATAAATGGAAATTTCCTATTGTTGATAGTATAGAAACCTGTTGGACTTTTTAACCCTTCGTTAATAAAAGGTTCTGTTTCAGTCCAATTTTTATCAGGAAGTATGCGCCATAATCGCATTCCCCATACAATAACACCTTTGGGTTTAAGTTCATTAATAATTTGAGTTAGACATTCCGTTGCTCTGTCATATTCCAAATCACCTCCTAATGGTTGCCTCGCTTCATCTAACGCTGTCTGAAAATAATTGTAAAAAGCAATAGAATTCCAAATATTTTGACGTTCTTCAACAGGAACACTCTCTCCAACTAATGCTGATTCAAATTTTTTGTAAGTGTTTGTCCATCTTCGAAATGCGCCAGTTTCATCATAAACATTGTTTTCCACATAGGTTTTTACACAATCTATTGTGAAATTATAACAACCACAACACGGGCTACATTGGTCTCCGCAATGGACACTTTCTCCCAACACAAGAATACGTTTCCCTTTGAATCCTTCTGACAAATACTTTTCGCCAATCCATGGCTTGAAATTAATTTCCGCTTTCATAATCAAACTATTTAAAAATAAGACACCTATAAAGTTAAAAGTTATTTAAATACATTTCTCTATTCATTCCTATTTTAGGTCTTTTGCCAATTCAGAAAACGCTCAACCAACTTGCGGAAACACGAGAACGCCGCATCAAAATCGTTGGCATCAAACCATTCAAGCATTAGTTCGTTGCCTCGTTTCCACGACAATAAATCATTTAATTTCCGCACCATATCATCAGTTATGTGCTTACCATCTACATAGTCTTTAGTGGTAATTCTTGCAAGACAGAAAAGTTTTCGCTTATCTTTTCCTATACTGATATTGTAGTGTATGTCATCAACGGCAATCTCAATCCACATCTCATCTTTGCTTTTTAACGTATGTTGCGCCAATTCGGGAAATGTGGCGATAAACTCACTGTGCCATTCGTCAACAACACTCTCAAATACACCCCGATACATCTCTCTAATCGATTTCAATTCGTCTTCTCTTCGCACAATTTCTTTTTGAAGTATTGCCGCCCGTTCTTTTTCGGTTTTGCATTTGTCGAGTTTGAGATAGTTTAACACATTAAAATCTTTCATAATCAAACTATTTAAAAATAAGACACCTATAAATTTAAACATTATTTAAATCCGTTTCTCTATTCATTCCTATTTTAGGTCTTTTGCCAATTCTAAACATTCAACTAACAACAAAAAAACAGCGTCATTCATCGAACAACGCTGCAATAATAGCCGAGACCTATGCGAAATTGCGGCATAGGTTTTGAGATTTTTGATTTTTTGAAAAATACCGTTTTACCTCTTGTGCAACCCGCATTCCCTGTGTTCGGGATTTTCCCACCACCAGCGGCCAGAGCGAATGTCTTCGCCAGGCTCAACGGCGCGGGTGCACGGTTGGCAGCCGATTGACGGGAATCCTTTGTCGTGCAGTTTGTTGTACGGCACGCTGTACTGCTTCACATAGGCTTTGACATTGTCTTCGGTCCAGTTAATCAGCGGGTTAAGTTTGACAAGGCCGTTGTTTTCGTCCCACTCGACAAGCTGCATATCCTTGCGCGTAATGCTCTGCTCGCGCCGAAGGCCGCAAATCCACACCTTCAGCCCCTTCAAGGCACGTTGCAGCGGCTCAATTTTGCGGACATTGCAGCACAAATGCCGAAGTTCGACGCTCGTGTAGAACAGATTCATTCCGTGCTCTGTAACCATTTTCTGAACATTGTGATAATCAGGAAAATAAACTTCAAGTTTTATGCCGTAACAGTCGTTTGTGCGTTCAATCAGCGAGTAGGTTTCGGGGAAACAGCGCCCCGTGTCGAGCGTGAAAATGCGGGTCGATTTGTCGATTTTGCAAATCATATCGGTCAGCACCTGGTCCTCGTAACTCAAACTCGACGAGAGAGCAATCTCGCCCTTGAATTCCTTCAGAAAAAACGCCAGAACATCAGTCGCCGACGCATTCTCAAACTGCTTGTTCAATGCCTCTATATCAATCATTCTGTCAATCAATTAGTCAATCATTCAGTCCTTGTCAATCATTCCCGCGCCCAGCGTGTCGTTTGTGTCGGGGTCGACAACAATCAGGCTGCCCATCACCTTGTTGGTGTGGTACGGCTCAAACACGAGCGGTGCGGCCGTTTTTAGTTGAACGTGCGCTATATCGTTCATTGTCAGTTGGTTCACATCGTGCAACTTGTCTTGCGTGCTAATGTCGATTTTGTAGTCGATAGCCTTGAACATTCCCACAACTTCCTGCGTGGCGTGGCGGATAATGTAGCGCTTGCCGATTTGCAGCGGTGTCTCGCGGAACCAGCAAATGTCCATCGACACGGCCTGCCCAACCTGCGGAATCTGCCCGTTGTCGAGACAGAGCACATCGCCGCGGCTAATGTCGATATCGTTTGACAGACAGATAGTTACCGAATC
>JAGCFC010000070.1 GCA_017650325.1 Salinivirgaceae bacterium
ATCATTTTTCATAAGAAACAGACCGCAAATTACGTCATTTTGTCATTAAAAATCAAAGATATAATGACAAATAGTCAATATAAAAAACATCTTAAATAATATCACAAAGCACACAGCAACAATATTTTAAACACACAACCCATATAACAACGATATTCAAAATTACTGATGGCGTGGATTTTGTTCGTTTCCTATCAGAAAAATCAAAAAAAAAAAAAAATAACGCTATGAACACGAATAATTTCACAATTAAGGTGCAGGAAGTGTTGGAAAAGGCTTTCAACATTGCACAAGGCGAGAGCAATCAGGCGGTTGAGACCGGCCATTTGCTCAAAGCGCTGCTGACCGAAGAGCAAAGCATCAGCCGATATATATTGCAGAAACACAATGTGTCGGAAAATGCCCTTGTTCCGATTGTCGACAGCATTATAAAATCGTATGCGAAGGTGTCTGGCGGCGACCTTTACCTGTCGTCGAACCTAAACGCCTTGCTGAACAACGCACAACAGGCGGCCACCAAAAACGGCGACCAGTTTGTGTCGGTTGAACACGTATGGGTGGCATTTTTCAGCATCAACGACCAAATAACAAAACTGTTGCAAGACCAAGGCTTGAACCGCAAGTCGGTTGAGAACTGCATCAAGGAAATCACCAAAGGCGAGAAAGTTACGAGTCAGTCGGCTGAAGAGAGTTATATGGCGCTGTCGAAATATGCCATAAACTTGAACGAGCAAGCCGCTGCTGGAAAACTCGACCCTGTGATTGGCCGTGATGACGAAATCCGCCGTATCTTGCAGATTTTGAGTCGAAGAACGAAGAACAACCCTATACTGATTGGTGAGCCGGGCACTGGCAAAACAGCCATTGCCGAAGGCATTGCGCACCGCATTGTCAAGAATGATGTGCCGGAAAACCTGAAAACCAAAAAGTTATACTCACTTGATATGGGTGCTTTGGTTGCTGGTGCAAAATACAAAGGCGAGTTTGAAGAAAGGCTGAAAAGCGTTGTTAATGAAGTGATTAAATCGGACGGTGAGATAATCTTGTTCATTGATGAGATTCACACGTTGGTTGGTGCCGGAAAGAGCGAAGGCGCAATGGATGCGGCCAACATTCTGAAACCGGCACTTGCCCGTGGCGACCTGCGCGTGATTGGCGCAACCACACTCGACGAGTATCAGAAATATTTTGAGAAAGACAAGGCTCTGGAACGTCGTTTCCAAATTGTAATGGTTGACGAACCTGACATAAACAGCTCAATATCAATACTTCGTGGTTTGAAAGAACGGTACGAGATGCACCACAAAGTGCAGATTCTTGACGATGCCATCATTGCTGCCGTTGAGTTATCGAACCGGTACATCACCGACCGTTTCCTGCCCGACAAGGCCATCGACCTGATTGACGAGGCCGCATCGAAATTAAGGTTGGAAATGAATTCGGTACCTGAAGACATCGACGAACTGCAACGCGACATTATGCAGTTGGAAATTGAACGTGAGGCTATCAAACGTGAGGACAACACGGCCAAAACCAACTCAATCAGCGAGGAACTGAATGCGAAAAATGCCGAGTTGACCGAAAAGATGGCCAAATGGAAATCGGAAAAGGCCATTCTTGACGACATCCAAAACAAAAAGAAACAGATAGAAGACTTGAAATATCAAGCCACGCAGGCCGAACGCAGCGGCGACTACGGCAAGGTTGCCGAAATCCGCTACGGACGAATCAAAGAGTGCGAGGCGGCCATCGAAAAGCAGAAAGCGCAACTCGAAGGCTCTGACACAATGATTCGCGAGGTGGTGACACCTGAGGACATTGCCGAAGTGGTATCGAAATGGACACACATTCCGGTAACGAAAATGCTTCAGACAGAGCGAGATAAGCTCATCAATCTTGAAGACGAGCTGCACAAGCGCGTTGTAGGGCAAGACCGCGCCATTGAGGCCATTGCCAACGCTGTGCGCCGCAGCCGTGCCGGATTGCAGGACGCCAACAAACCTATTGGCTCGTTCATCTTTTTGGGCACCACTGGCGTGGGCAAGACAGAACTTGCAAAGGCTCTGGCCGGATTCCTGTTCAACGACGAGAACCAAATGACACGTATCGATATGTCGGAATATCAGGAACGGCACTCTGTGTCGAGACTGATTGGCGCGCCTCCGGGATACGTTGGCTACGACGAAGGCGGACAGTTGACCGAAGCCGTAAGGCGGAAACCCTATTCGGTTGTACTGCTCGACGAGATTGAGAAGGCACACCCCGATGTGTTCAACATTCTGCTGCAGGTGCTCGACGACGGCCGTCTAACCGACAACAAAGGCCGAACGGTGAACTTCAAGAACACTATTATAATAATGACATCGAATTTGGGTTCGGATATTATTCAGCAAGAGTTTGGCAAGATGACCGACAGCAACCGCGACAAGGTGCTGACCGACACGCAGGCGAAAGTGACCGAACTGTTGCGTGCCACAATGAAACCTGAATTCCTGAACCGAATCGATGAGATTATAATGTTCTCGCCGCTGTTCAAGGACGATGTTCGCCGGATTGTGAAGTTGCAAATCGCTCGTTTGGCCGAAAGACTTGCCAAAAACGGCATCAGCATTGAAGCTAACGAACAAGCCATTGACGTGATTGCCAACGAAGGTTACGACGTAACTCTTGGCGCACGACCGATAAAACGGCTGATTGAACGCGCAGTGCTGAATCCGCTGTCATCGGCGATAATCAAAGGTGAAGTGGACAACACGAAGAAAATCACCATTGACGGAAGCGACGGAACTATCAGACTTACAAACTGATAATGGCTGATTATTGACCAATCCGCACCCGATTTTCGAGTGCGGATTTTTTTTGCCATATAAATTATATGTGTAAGGCTATCGTTTCCGAAATTTTTCTTAAAATAGCAATTTGAAAGTTAAACGGTGGTGTATCGCCAGCGGTCGCCACCATAACATACATAATTACAACACGATGAAAATAAAAACATCTATCAGAACACGGATGATTGTGGGCATCGTTCTCACATCAATGGTAACATTCTCGCTTTCGGTTTACTACTGCGCATCGCGGACAAAAAGGATGGTGAAAAACCGCGCGAAGACCATTGTGACGATGAACGGCGAGAACAATGCCGACGCCATAGCCGCAAAAATATCGAACTACTACACAACCATCAAAGCAGTGGCATCGATGTACGCCAGCTACTACGACACCGATGAGGACCAACGCCGCCTAATAACCAACGAGGATAACCGCAAGGTGCTTCAGCAGAACCCCGATTTGGTGAAGTTGAACGACAACTGGAACATTGATGAAGAAGATTTTAAAGAAGTTTCGGGGCCTGTACTCGAGAAGTTGCAAGGACAACAGAACGCAAGCGCATACATCTGCCGGCTTGCAGCCCCTATAAAATATGAGGGTACATTTGTTGGCGAAGTGGCTGCCAGCATAATTGTTGACAGCCTACTGAACGGTTTTGAATATGCCTTCGGCGACACCCTGAGAGAGAAAGTATACATTGCAACAGGCCAGGGAGCTGTGGCATACAGCAGCACCTCCGGCGACCGTGGCAAACAATTGAGCGACGTGCTGTCGGCCTACTATCGCGAGTACGGAATTGAAAAATATGTAAAGCAGCACATTCCTTACATTGAGGAGTGCAAAGTTTCGGGATCTGATCCGTGCGTGGTCTGCATCACTCCTATCAAACTGTCGGAGAACAAACAATGGACGCTATGCACGTTGATTCCGAAAGAGAGCGTACTGGGCGATGCGAAAAACCTCACGCTCACAACCATATTGCTGATGATTTTGTGTTTTATAATCTTAAGCACAATCACTTTCTTGATTGCCAATAAGATAAGCAAATCGGTAGAAACAATAAACGCTGCCCTTTTGGATGTTTCGGACGGCGATATAAAAAACAATGTTGATCTGGCTGAAACTTCAATCAAGGAAATCAACAACCTCAACGAATCAATGAAATCTGTTATCAGCGGACTAATCAAGGCCGCCGAATTCTCAGAACAAATTGGTAGCGGCAACCTCGACACCGAATTCACGGCATTAAGCGCTAATGACAAACTCGGCAACGCTCTCATCAATATGCGCGACAACCTGAAGAATGCTGACCAAGATGCAAAAGAGCGCAAGATTGCCGACGAAAAGGTTAACTGGGCGACATCCGGATTAGCGAAATTCGGTGAAATACTGCACACAAACAATCATAACATCAACGACCTATCTTATGAGATTCTGCGCAATCTCATCAAATACATTGAGGTTAACCAAGGCGCAATATACGTGCTTGACGACACGAAGGAAGAGCCGGAATACGAGATGACTGCAGCCATAGCATACGACCGTCGCAAATTCATGCAAAAGCGCTTTGCCGTTGGCGAAGACCTTGTTGGCCGCTGCGCATATGAGCGAAAAACCATATACATGACCGACATTCCAAAGGACTACATCAACATAACATCGGGCATGGGCAGCGCAACCGCCTCTACCCTTCTACTTGTTCCTCTGGTACTGAACGACAATGTATTCGGAATAATGGAACTTGCTTCATTCCAGAAACTTGACGACTACAAGATCAACTTTGTAGAAAAGGTTGCAGAAAGCATCGCCTCAACCATCTCTACCGTGAAAATCAACGAGAGGACCAACAATCTGCTGAACCAATCGAAGATTCAGGCTGAAGAACTGGCATCGAAAGAGGAAGAGATGCGGCAGAATATGGAAGAGCTGCAAGCCACACAGGAAGAAGCAGCCCGTCGTGAGAATGAGTCGAACGCCATTATGAAAGTCATCAACGACAAAATGATTGTGGTTGAGTATGATATGGAAGGCACTGTTACCAATGTCAACGACAACTATGCCAAAATGCTCGGCTCGACAACCGAACAAATCATTGGACAGAAATCGGATGACGGCGTTGACCTTACGCCCGAAAAACGCGCTGCACACCTTCAAATGTGGAACCAACTGCGCCACGGACATGTTGTCACCGAAACAAACCATATCACACTTAACAACAAAGACTTGTGGATTCAAGAGACTTACACTCCTGTGTTCGACCAAAATGAGACCGCACCATACAAAGTTGTGAAAGTGGGTATTGACATTACCGACCACATAAAAGTTCAGAATACTCTCAGCGACCTTGAAAAAGAAAAAGTCGAATACGAGACAAAGATTGCCGAACTTGAAAACCTGAAGTCAGAACAGCCTGCATCCGCCGCTCCTAAGAAATCGGGCAAGGCCGCAAAAAAAGATACTGACGACGACAATGAGTTCAATGCAGTTGTTGGCGAGCAGGAACTGATTGAATGGAACGACGCCAACAACACCGGCATTATTGAAATTGACGAGCAGTTGAAGCAACTCGCCGAACTGGCCAACACGGTCTATACCACTTTCCGCGCCAACAAGTCGAAGAAAGAGATTAAAGACACGTTGCGCAGCCTGAGCGACTTTGCTCAATACCACTTTGGAACCGTTGAAGGCTATGCCGACGAATCGGGTTACGCCGATGCTAAACAGCTGAAACAATCGTTCAAGACATTCAGTAGCAAAATCAATGACTTTGCCAACCTCTACGCCGACGGCAAGATCAAGTCGGCCGACGGACTGATGCTGTTTATGAACAATTGGATGAAGGCCAACTTCGAGCAAATGAAGCTGTTGGCTGCCAATTTGAAGAAATAGAATTTGGCGGTTGCAAAACCTGCCGACACAAAAAAGCGCAGAACAAGAAAACTTGTCTGCGCTTTTTGTTTATAAACGAGTGTTTTCTACAACCCGCACAGTTCACTTTCTGTCAAGCAATTCAGCGAATTGCGGCGGATGACCTCGTGAGCGGCCTCCATATTGTTGGGGCGGATAACCACCACACCGCTGGTGTTGTCAGAGAAGCAGTACATATACTCGATGCTGATGCCGGCTTTGGTGAAATACTCAATTGTTTCAGAAAATTTTCCTGCCGAGGCGTCGGTTTTGATGGCCAAAACGTCGCTCAAGTTGGCAGAAACGCCTTGTGCTTTCAGCAGTTGGAATGCCTTGTGCTGGTTGGTCGTAATCAGGCGCAGAATGCCGTACTCTGTTGTGTCGGCCACAGTTGCCGCAATAATGCGGATGTTCTCTTTGCTCAAGAATGAGAGAATCTCGTTCAGACGTCCGAACTTATTCTCCACAAATACTGATATTTGGCTGATTGTCATAGCAATATGTTTTAAACAAGTTTACGTAAATCTTTAACACGCACTGCCTTACCCTCCGATTGCGGAAGTGAGCCGCGCTCAACAAGTTTCACCTTCGGCGTAACCAAAATCTCGTCTTTCAGCTTGTGAGTGATTTCCTTTGTCAGGCTCTGCAGTTTGCTGAAATCGTCGGTCTTCAAATCGCCAAGCTCAACTTCAACAATCAGTTCGTCGTTGTTGTCAACAGGTTGGATGGTAATCAGATAGTTGGTGCCGAGTTCGGGGAATTGCATAAGAATCTTCTCAATCTGCATTGGGAAGATGTTCACGCCCTTCACAATAAACATATCGTCGCTGCGGCCTTTCATACGGTCTAAGCGGCGGTGTGTGCGGCCGCAGGGGCACGGCTCGGTAAGAATGCGGGTAAGGTCGCGGGTGCGGTAGCGCAGAAGCGGCATTCCCTCGCGGTCGAGAGTGGTGAGTACCAACTCGCCGACTTCGCCGTCGGGAACTGGCTCAAGTGTCTCTGGGTCAACAATTTCGACAATGTACGAATCCTCCCAAATGTGCATTCCGTTCTGTTCTTTGCACTCGAAGGCCACGCCAGGACCACTCATTTCGGTCATACCAAAGCAGTTATAAGCCTTCACACCAAAACGCTCCTCGATTTTGCGGCGAGTCTCCTCGGTATGTGGTTCAGCACCAATAAGGAACGTATGCAGATGGGTGTCTTTGCGCGGGTCGATGCCTTCCTCCTCAAACACGTCGGCGAGACGCAGAGCGTAACTCGGGATGGCGTGGATGGCGGTGGTACCGTAATCCATTATGCACTTAATCTGACGCTTGCTGTTGCCTGCCGCTGCAGGAATAGCCAGAGCTCCAAGCCATTCGATGCCAGCCTGCATTCCAAGTCCGCCTGTAAACATTCCGTAACCCGATGAGTTCTGAATCACGTCGGTATCGCGCAAGCCGACCATATAGAAGCAGCGTGCCACACGGTTTGCCCAAGTGTCGATGTCGTGCTTTGTGTGGCAGATGACTGTTGGATTGCCAGTGGTGCCGCTTGATGCGTGCAAGCGGATAAGCTCTTTTTTGTCAACTGCCAGAAAACCAAACGGATAGTTGTCGCGCATATCCTGTTTAACGGTGAAAGGCAGCTTACGCAAATCGGCAAGCGTCTGAATGGTGTCGGCTGTGATGCCGAGCTTGCCATACAATTTTGAATAGAAAGGCGATTTAAGCGCCTGTTTAACAGACCATTTCAATCGCTCGAGCTGTAATGCCTCGAGTTCCTTACGGGGCATTTTCTCTATTTCAGGTTGATAATAAAATCCGTCCATTTTATTGAGTTGTAAGTTATTGTAGTTATAAGTTGTAAGTTCTTTGTTTAAAGTTTAACAAGTTGAAACGCTGCGCTGTTTAACAAGTTTAATCGATAGAAGAATCCTAATTCCTAAATCCTAATTAATCAGTGATTCTCTGCGAACAACTTCATTCTCTCGTCAAGCAATGCGTAGTGGTGCGGCAGAATGTTCGACGAGCAAGCGCGGATGCCGTTGCGGGTGCTGCCCGTTGTCGAAAGGTCGATACCGCTAACTCCGTAATACAGAAGTTCTTTCAGCAATTCTGCGCCTGGCATATTCTTGTAGCCGATGGTGAAGAAGAATCCGTCGCTCACGTCAACATCGTTGTCTTTGTCGTAAACAACATTGAAGCCGTGACGCTCCATTATCTCTTTGATTTTATGCGCTCTGTCGCCATACTCTTTGATGTCGGAAACAAATTTGTAAGTGCCGTCACAAGCGGCTTTCAGCATTGCCGCCATAGCGTACTGTGCCGAGTGCGACACGCCCGACGAGAAAGTGTAAAGGAACACATAGCCAAAGGCTGCGCCGAAACGCGGAATGTTGTATCGGTCTTTAAGCGTTTGATAATGACGTTGATAGAGTTTATCCGAAATGCAGGCCATTGCAATACGCTGACCAGCGTAACTGAATATCTTCGACGCGCTCATCAGCATCACGTAGTTGTCGGTGTAGTGCGACACGCTGGCCACATAAGGCGGTTGGAAAGGCTGTCCGTAGTCGGTACGGAAGTCCATTGTCATATACGCAAGGTCCTCAATCACAACAACATCGTATTTTGTTGCCAAGCGACCGATGGTCTCCAACTCCTGCGCGTTAAGGCACATCCACGACGGATTGTTCGGGCTCGAATAGAGCACCGCGCAAATGTTGCCCTGTTTGAAATAACTCTCAATTTTGGCTTCGAGTTTGTCGCCACGGAAATCGGCAATGTCGAACGACGCAACTTTGACGCCGATAACGCCTGCCTGCATCTTCTGAACAGGGAACCCCGGATCGATATAAAGAACGGTGTCTTTCTTCGGGTCTAGTTGCGAGCAGAGCATCAACGAAGCGAACGACGCCTGCATTGAGCCAACCGTCGGGATGCAGCCTTCGGGATTGATATCGGTGTTGACAAAGGCTTTTATGAATCGCGAAGCTTGTTCTTTTACCTCGGGAATACCGTCGATAATCGGGTATTTCGATGCTACGCCACGGCGCAGAGCCTCACATTCGGCCTCAACACCCACAGCCGATGGCGGCAGTCCCGGCACACCCATTTCAAAATGGATGAACTCCGTACCTGTCTGTTTTTCAGCATTCCTTACTATTGCTCCAACCTGACGGATAGAAGCGGTTTTTATATCGTTGATTTCCAAATCTTTCATTATCCCGTCGATAACCGACGGCTCGATGACTGTTTTCATTTTTTTCTTTTTTTGACTTCGGACTTCAGACTACGGACAAAAGCAGTGAGCTATGAGCGGTGAGCCTTGAGCTTTGAACCAATAATTCGCAACTCTAAATCCTAATTCCTATCCCGATAGCTATCGAGACTAAATCCTAAATATTATCTTACAATTGTTGCGGTGCGGTCGGGACCGACTGAAACGATTTTTACAGGAACGCCTGTTTCCTTCTCGATGAATTTGATGTAATCGGCAAACTCACGCGGGAACTGGCTCTCGCTGGTTATCTTGGTCAAATCGGATTTCCAACCTTTGAACTCCTTGTAAACGGGGTCGATTTTCACGCTGTCGATATCGAACGGGAAATCGGTGGTTGTCTGGCCGTCGATTTTGTAGGCGGTGCATATTTTAATGGTGTCGAAATCGTCGAGCACATCGCTCTTCATCATAATAAGTTGGGTGACACCGTTAATCATAATGCTGTATTTGAGCGCCACAAGGTCGAGCCAGCCGCAGCGGCGTTTGCGGCCCGTAACGGCGCCATACTCGTGACCAAGTTGGCAGATGGTTTCGCCCACATTATCAAACAGTTCGGTTGGGAACGGACCTGCGCCCACGCGTGTGCAGTAGGCCTTGAAGATGCCGTAAACCTCGCCAATCTTGTTCGGACCGATGCCCAAACCTGTGCAGGCGCCTGCGCATATTGTGTTTGAAGATGTTACGAACGGATACGAACCGAAATCGATGTCGAGCATTGTGCCCTGTGCGCCCTCGGCCAAAACCGACTTGCCGCTTGCAAGCAACTTATTGATAACGTGCTCGCTATCAACGAAGGTGAACTTCTTTAGATACTCGATGCCTGCAAACCAATCGGCCTCGAGAGCCTTAAGGTCGTACTCGAAGTTGAGCGATTTGAGGATCTGCTCGTGGCGTGCCACTGCGGCAGCGTATTTCTCTTTGAAATTCAGCAGGATATCGCCCACACGAACACCCGTGCGGCTAATCTTATCGGTGTAGGTTGGACCGATGCCCTTGCCTGTTGTTCCCACTTTGTTCTTGCCTTTGGCAGCCTCGTATGCGGCGTCGAGCAGACGGTGGGTCGGCAGAATCAGGTGCGCCTTTTTCGATATGTAAAGGCGTTTGGTAAGGTCGTGTCCCGACTGCGCAAGAGCTTCGGCTTCAGCCTTGAACAACGCAGGGTCGAGCACCACGCCGTTGCCTATGATGTTCACCTTGTCGCCCTGGAAAATTCCCGACGGGACCGAGCGCAGAACATATTTTTCACCATTGAATTCGAGCGTGTGCCCTGCATTGGGTCCGCCCTGGAAACGAGTTACCACATCGTATTTGGGGGTGAGCACGTCAACAACTTTTCCTTTTCCCTCGTCGCCCCATTGAAGTCCTAACAATACGTCAACTTTCATCTGTTTGTAATTTAGCGGCTTTTGCAGCCGATGTTTCTAATAAATTATAATTGAACTTTTTGCGGTTTTAAGGCCGCCAAAAAAGCCTTCGAAGGTAATAATAATTGGGCGGATTCTAAAAAAATGGCCATATAAATTCGTTTTTGTGCTGCGAACGTGATTGAGCAACAACACTTCAAATAGCGCTAAACGGAAGTCAATGACATTAAAAGCACTGGAACAAAGACCCCTATCCCATTTTGGAATCATGGTCAAGATATTTTTTCGAAAAAAGCATTTTTTATTCTTGCAAAAACCAATATTGGTTGTACCTTTGCACCGCTTTTTCAGAAAAGCTCTGAATCAGTAGCTCAGCAGGTAGAGCACATCCCTTTTAAGGATGGGGTCCTGGGTTCGAGCCCCAGCTGGTTCACCAAAGCAAAGCAACAGAATCCTCAAGCCTAACGGTTTGGGGATTTTTTATGCCACATACCTGTAATCCGTCAAAAAAATCACCTAAAAATCATTTGATTTCAACTTGTGAGATTGTAAAAACTCATTTTGTTTTTATAACCATTTTTATGTTTAATTTTATAGCTCAGTATTAAACATAATCGCTAAACAAAAAAATTAAAATGAAACATTTACAAACAATTATGGCGGCCGCATCGCTTATGCTATGCATAAGTTGCACGAATGAATGCCCGAAAACAACGCCGCAACAGCCAATTCAGCCAGGCGAACAGGCTCCATTGGCCGATGTCGGGCAGAAAAATTTCGGTGGTTTTCAAAATGGCGATACCACGGGCATGGCGGCTCGCCGCAAGGCTATGATGGAGGCCATGAACAAGATTCGCACGCTCTCGTTCGACGAGCTATCTATGAGCGACCCCTTCATCTACCCCGACCCCGAAACAAAAACTTACTATCTGACAAGCTCGGGCGGACGAATGTACAAGAGTAAAGACCTGAAAACTTGGGAAGGTCCGTATAACATAATCGATATCAAAGGATTATGGCTCGAAAAAGCCGGATTTGCCGCCGCAGCCGAAATTCACAAGATTGGCGACTATTACTACTACGCTGGCACTTGGAGCGACCATTCCGACTTGATTCAGCAAATACCGCGCCGATACAACGTGCCTCATAATCAGACATATCTGCTGAGGTCGAAAAATGTTGAAGGCCCATACACATCGTTTGCGGTTACCCCCGGCTACGATTATGAGCCGCGCGAGTGGGACTGCATCGACGGTACTCTCTATCAGGAAAATGGCAAAACGTATATGATTTTTGTTCACGAATGGACGCAGATAATCGATGGTACAATGGATTATATCGAACTATCTGACGACCTGACACATACCGTTTCTGAATGGCCTGTAACAATGTTCCGCGCATCTGAAGCTCCTTACTGCGGCGAAATGAACAGTTTGGGCGAAGCCACATTCGGACTTAAAATGCCAGGTTGGGTTACCGACGGCCCGCAAATGTTCCGCACACAGACTGGCAAACTCGGAATGTTGTGGTCCACTTGGGGCAAAGAACGTTACTTGCAAGGTATCTGCTACTCTGAGTCTGGAACAATCGCCGGACCTTGGGTACAAGAGCCAGAGCCATTCTTAGCCAACAACTCCGGTCACGGAATGCTCTTCAAAACATTCGAGGGTAAGCTGATTTACATTGTTCACCACGTTGAAAACGACGGACCACGCAAACCGCAAATGTGGGAAGTGGACGACAGCGGCGACAAACTCGTATTAGGCAAGAGATATATTTTAGAATAAAACATCATTCAGATTATATAGCTTATAATCAGGCAAAAAAAAACGGGGTGCAACAAAATGCACCCCGTTTTTTATAGTTAATGTTCAACTCTAAAACTCTAACTTCAATCCGCCCATCACAGTTGCCTTTGGCATTGGGTAGCCGGCGTTGATTTCGTATTCCTGTCCCAGCAAGTTCTCACCGCGTGCCCAAACGCTTATAATCTTGGTGATACGATAGCTGCCCGAAAGATTCAACAGGCAGAAATTTTCAGTTTCCTCTTTCTCACCAACAACAGTATAAAGATTGTTAACATATTGCAGACCAGCCATCAGCGCAAGTTTGCCGTAGTTGCAGTTAGCGCTGAAGAAACCAGTATATTCAGGTGCGGCAACAACCTTGTTTTCCATATGCAGGAACGAGTGGTTGGTGTTCAGCGACCAGTGTTGGTTCAGCGTGTAGGTAGCGTCGAACTCAACACCGTAGTTCTCTAACTCGCCAGTGTTCACGTTGCGCGGTTTGCCATCAACAGGTTGAGTTTGAATCATATTGTCGGCCTTCAGATAGTAAACATTGGCACCATACGCCAATTTTCCGGCACGGTGACGCCACGACAATTCGTAGTTCCACAGACGCACAGCCTCAAGGTCCTCGTTCGACGGCGGATAAAGGTACATCTCGCGCATTGTCGGGTTGCGGAATCCTTTGCTAACCATCGCCTTAACTTCGGCTGTGGCCATCGGGCGGACAACAACACCAGCCTGCGGAACCCATTCCGAACCAGTTACCGAGTGGTGGTCGAGACGGATACCGGCATCAACAGTCAGCCAGTCAGTCAAATCCTGACGGAAATCGACATAGCCAGCCACCTCGTGACGTGTCGATTTGGCGGTCTGCTTGTTGGGTATGGTCATAACCGTGTCGGTGTTCTTGTTGGTGTAATATGCATCGCCAAAAATATGCTGATAATCAAAGCCTACCGTTATGCGGTTGCCATCGAAAAGCTGTGCGCTCTGATAAACCGAAACACCAGTCAGCGCGTCTTTCGAGCGGAAATAACGGTCGGTTTTCAAGGTATCGACCTTTGTGCCGTCATCGATTTTGTGGTTGCCGAAGTTCGAATAAACGCTCACTGCGCCGCTCGTACGCTCGTATTTATTCTCGACAGCCGCAGTCATCACACCGCGCAGAATCCACTGCTCTGCGCCGTAGATTGGCTCTGTGGTGCTGCCCGGATACTTCGAGTCGAAGTGAGTGATATCAGCATCGGCGTAAGCGTTCCAATGCTCTGCAATGTCGTAGCCAAGGCGCACATAGCCGCCATACTGCTCAAATTCCATATTCGGGCGGTGGTTGTCGCTTCGGTTGTATTCAGCCGACACGGTGCTCGAAAACTTGCCCGAGCGAATCTGATTCGACGCTTCGGCCATCAGCGTTCCGTGGCTGCCACCTCCAATGTTCAGGCTTGTACGAATGCCGTCTTCCTTCATCGAGCGCGTAACAATGCTTATGACGCCGCCCATTGCGTTGCTGCCGTACAGAACCGACGCCGGGCCGCGAAGCACCTCAACACGTTCGGTCATCATTGTCTGATAGCTGTCGGAAATGGGGTGGCCGAAAATGCCCTGATACTGCGGATGGCCGTCGATTAGCACCAGCACGTCGGTGTTGGGGCTGCCGCCGATACCGCGGATATTGATTGCACCCGAGCCGCCACCGCTAACGCCGTAGCCCATCACGGCACGGCTTGTCACAAACAGTCCAGGAACTTGTTGCATTACCGCCGGCAGAATCGACTGATGGTTCTGCTCGATAAGTTTCTGCTGCCCGACAACTGTAACTGTCATCGGCAAGTGTCTGATGTCCACTTCGTTGCGCGTGCCGGTAACCACCACTTCCTGAATGCTGACGGTGTCGGTTTGACCGAATAAGAGTGAACTGACCATTGTTGCGGCCATTGCCCCGAGAATTTTTTTGTTCATCTTCTTGAAAATTACTGTAATTATAAAATATTGATTTACTGATTGTCAAGGTTAACGATAGTGTATTTCATCGAGCCCAGGCCGAGTTGTTCCGCATAATCGACAATGTAGGTACCGTGTTGGCGGTTGATTCGTTTCTGCAAAGCGGAAGCGTCGTCGCCAGATGTCGATTTGTAGTTGAAAACAAGGTCGAGACAGGCTTTGTCGAGCGCCACGGGGTCGGTCGAAGCCAGAATGCCAATGTCGTTCATTTCGGGGCGGGCCGGCGAGCCGTCGCAGTCACAATCCACCGAAAGGTTATTCATTACATTGATATACACAATGTTGCGACCATCCTGTTTGAAATAGTTGTGAACCGCCTGTGCCGCAACCGCCATCGATTCCAGAAAATCGTCTTGTTCGGCAATGCGCCAGCGCGTTTTCGACGCCCCGGCCGAATGGATGTAGAATTTGCCCTCGCGCGAAGCCACACCAATGCTCTGATTCTTCAGCACACCGCCGAATCCGCCCATTGCGTGTCCCTTGAAGTGCGCAAGGTTTATCATAAAATCGTAGTTGGCCAAATGCGCGCCCACAATGTCGCATTTCAGGTGTTTGGTATCGGTCACGGGCAGTTCCATCGAGCCGTCCTCGTCCATAATGTCAACCTTTGCAATGCTGCCGAAGCCGCGTTCCTCAATGGCCCGGCGGTGGTCGGCTGTGGTTGAGCGGTTGCCGCCGTAGGCCGTGTTACATTCCACTATGGTGCCGTCGACGCTCTGCACCAGATTCTTAATCAGCTCGGGGCGCAGATGGTGCGATTTTTCCGACTCGCCTGTCGATATTTTCACCGCCACGCGACCGCTTGCCTCAACGCCGAGTGCCTCGTAAATCCGCACAAGTGCTTCGGGCGTTATCTCTTTTGTGAAATAAACCACACTTGCACCGTTGTCGGCCGATTGTTCACCAGCCGCCTGCGACGCAATAGCCATAAGGCTCATAATTGTCAGTAGAATAACACGTTTCATAACCCCCGAATTTTAAAATGCGGTCTAATATATGGCTAAAACCGAAAAAAACAATTACTCGGAAAAGCCTTCTTGTAGATTATTTCGGGGATATTATCGGCGAAAAAGACCATAAACCACCTGCGGTGATGGTTTTGCGTCGTTTAACCTATCACCAAATAAAAAAGCCGTCCTTACGAACGGCTTTCTTATTGTCATTGGTTTCGTTATTCAACCACAAACTTGCTAACTGTCTGGCCATTGTCAGTTAAGACCTTGATAAGATACATGGCCGGTTGTAGATTCCAGTCAGTGGCATCGATTTGGATGGTCGACATTCCGGCAGGGTTAATAGTGCGGTCGATGAGCGTTTGTCCGCTCATGTCGGCAATCACATAACGCAGGCGGTTTCCGTCTATGCCGCTAACAGTGAACCTCATATCCTGGCATTTTCCAGGGTTCGGGGTAACACTCATCAGCAACTCTGTCATATTGCCAGACTCAATGGTCACGCTAACCCAATCGGAAGCCTCAGTTGTTATGCCATCGAAATCGGTCTGGTGCAAGCGATAGTAGTGTGTACCAACTTGTTGGTTGATATGCAGATAACTATAATCAGCACCCTCTCCCGCTTCGCCTTGAGCCAAAATGGTATCAACAATCTCCGACTTGCCATCGAACATGTGCTCAATGGTGAAGTAAGCGTTGTTGTGCTCCGATGCTGTGCTCCAGTTGAGTCTTACGTCGTTGTTAGGTGTAACCGATGCATCGAACGAGTAGAGTTCGATGGG
>JAGCFC010000071.1 GCA_017650325.1 Salinivirgaceae bacterium
CCGCCGGCACCGCTCGAACGGAAGGTGTCCCACGACAAGTTGGCGGGGTTGATGTTTATTTCGATATCGTCGTCGATTGAAGGGGTTACAAAAACCGATGAGAACGAAGTCTGCCGCTTACCTTGCGCGTTGAATGGCGATATGCGGACCAAACGGTGCACACCGTTCTCGCTCTTCAGGTAGCCGTAAGCGTAGTCGCCCTCGAACTCAAGCGTAACGGTTTTCACGCCAGCCTCATCGCCCGGCAGAAAGTTCTGCTCGCGCACTTTGTAGCCGTTTTTCTCGCCCCAGCGGATATACATTCGCATCAGCATTTCGGTCCAGTCCTGACTTTCGGTGCCGCCCGCGCCCGCGTTCAGTTTCACAATGGCGCTCATCTTGTCCTCCTCGCGGCGCAGCATATTGCGCGATTCAGCCGACTCAACTTTCTCAAGCGCCGTTGTGTATTGCGCGTCTACTTCTTCCTCTGTGCTCTCGCCGAGTGCGAAAAAATCCATCAGCACCACAAGGTCGTCAACTGCCGATTTGGCGCCGTTGTAGCAGGCAATCCAACTCTTGATGCCGTTGATTTTTTTCAGTTGCGCCTCTGCCTTTTTGGGGTCGTCCCAGAAATCGGGGGCCTGACTTTTCTGCTGCTCCTCGTCGAGTTCAACAAGACGGCTGTCGATGTCGAGATGCTTGCGCAGCGCCTCAACGCGGCTCACAAGGTCTTTTTGTTGTTCAGGTAGTACCATTATATTTTTCGATTTATTGATTAACTGATTAATTGAAAACGATGACGATAACTAAATACTAACGCAAGTATTGCGTCCCTACTTATGCCATCTTTACTCATTACTCTTTACACTTTACTCAAACGCCTGAATATCACGTAATCAACTCCATCCTATTGCAATCCAACTTCAGGAAGATGAACAGCAGCATTGTGAATCCCCACAGCGACGAGCCGCCATAACTGAAGAACGGCAGCGGAATGCCGATGACGGGCGCAATGCCGATTGTCATACCAACGTTGACGGCAATGTGGAAGAAGAATATCGACGCCACACAATAGCCGTAGATTCGGCTGAACTTCGATTTTTGGCGTTCGGCCAGCACCAAGAGCCTTATCAGCAGCGTCAGGAAGAGCAGCAGCACGGTGGTGGTGCCCACAAAGCCCCATTCCTCGCCAATGGTGCAGAAAATGAAGTCAGTACTCTGTTCGGGCACGAATTTGAATTTGGTCTGCGTGCCTTGCAGATAGCCTTTCCCGGCAAATCCGCCCGAGCCAATGGCAATCATCGATTGGTTAACATTGTAGCCTGCACCCTGCAAATCGACCTCAATGCCAAGCAGATGGTTGATACGGGCGCGTTGGTGCGGTGCCAGGGCATTGTCGAACACATATCCAACCGAGAAAGCGAACCCGATTGACGCCACGGCAATGCCGATGATGGCGGCAATCTTTCCAAGTTTGTGCCAATAGGTGTAAACCAGGAAATAGGGAATCGACAGCCCGAAACCGATAACCATCGGCACATATTTCGGCCACGATGGGAAGAAATAGTGGCAGACGCCAAAGGCTGCGGCGGTGGCCACAACAACCGTCAGCACGGCCACGCCCAACTCTTTCGGCTTGTCGCGAAGCACATAGAACGCCACAAACGCCAGCACCTCCACAACCACAATAATGACGTGCATCTCGTAGAGCAGCGACAGGATGAACAAAAGCACCATCAGCAGCCCCAGAATGAAGATGATGGGCTTCATACCCTCGCGGAAATATGCAATCATCAGCGCGGCGAAAACCAGAGCCGAGCCGGTATCGTTCTGAAGCAGAATAAACGCCGACGGCATAAAGCAGATAACGCCCACCATCAGCATCGATTTGAATCCGTCGGGCTTGAAGTTGTAGCGCGACATATATTTCGCCAGCGTGAGCGATGCCGCAATTTTTGCGAATTCAGCAGGCTGTACCTGAATCGGACCCAGCACAATCCACGATTTGGCGCCGTTCACGGTCGAGCCGAAGAGCAGCACGCCGAGCAGCGTCAGCATCAGTGCGATGTAGATGAGTTCGGCGAATGTTGAATAGAACTTACTGTCGAGCAGCAGCATAGTGATGGCAATAATCGTGGCCGCGCCAATCCACATCATTTGACGACCGTAGCGTGTTGCAAGGCTGAAACTTATGTTATCGGCCGAGTACGACGCCGAGTAGATGTTTATCCACCCCAGTGTGACCAGCAGCACGTAGAGAATCACCGTGAACCAGTCCAAGTTGCGCAATATGCCGTTACCTCTTTGCTCCATTTATTAAGTCCATTTGTAACATTCTTTGTTCAAGCCACGGCCGCGTTATTGTGCCGGTCAGGTACCGTTCAATCATCAGGCTTGCGATTGGCGCGGCGTACGATGCGCCAAAACCGGCGTTTTCAACATACACGGCGATGGCTATTTGTGGATTTTCGCGCGGGGCGAAGGCCATAAAAATCGAGTGGTCCTTGCCGTGCGGGTTTTCGGCCGTTCCGGTCTTTCCGCACACGTCAATATTTTTGATGGCGGCAATACCCGCCGTACCGCCTGTCGGTGAGTTCACCGCG
>JAGCFC010000072.1 GCA_017650325.1 Salinivirgaceae bacterium
CCTTGTCGGCTACGACCGCAGTGTGCCGCGTCTGCGTCAGGCCAACCACTGCATAAGTTGCAACCATTGTATTCCGGAGTGTCCGCAGCGAATCAACATTCCGCAGGAGATGCACCGTATCGACCGTTTTGTTGAGGCGCTCAAGACAGGTGAGGTTGAATTGGGCGAGATTGTTACATTGGCAACGCTTCTGAAGCAGCTCGATGCCGGCCGTTACTCGTGCGTGGTGAGCAGTGGGGGCGAGGTGAGCACTTACAAGCAAAGCGGTGTTCTCGACCTTTACGATATGATTAGTGCCGGTGGCGGCCCACTCAAAGGCGCGCTTGTGGCCGACAAAATTATTGGCAAAGGCGCTGCCGCGATGATGGTTCTTGGTGGCGTTAAGGCAGTTAATACACACACAATCAGCACCCCGGCGCTTAAAATGCTTCGCGACAGCGGCATAAAGGTTTATTTCGATACCGAATCGCCTTATATTGAGAATCGCAGGAAGACAGGGCAGTGCCCGCTCGACAACCGTTTGCGCGATGTTTCGACAGCCGAAGAGTGCTGGCCTTTGATTCAGCAGTTTGTGGCCGATTTGAAAGCCGGAGTGGACGTTATGCAGTTTTAGTTATCAGTAATTTAGGCGTTGTTGAGTTGCCAGATGAGAATGAGCAAACAATAATAACAACATAAATGATGATCATGAGAAGACTATTGATGATTATGGTTGCCATAATGCTTGTAGGACAAGTGTTGGCGGAAGATTTTACCATTGGCAATTTAAAGTACACTATAACAGATGCCGAAAAACATGAAGTTTCGGTTAAAGCAGCAAATAATTACATTGAATCGAATCTTGTGATTCCGTCAGAAGTGGAAAACGATGGCGTAACTTATAAAGTTACAAGCCTTGGCGACGATGCTTTCGCTTCTTACGGCGGCTTGACATCAATTACAATTCCTGATGGTGTCACAAGTATTGGACACTTTGCTTTCGAGTGGTGCACCAACTTGTACTCTATAACCATTCCAAAAAGTGTTACTTCCATTGGCGATTTTGTGTTCGCAAATTGTCAATCATTGACATCGATAACAATACCTAATGGTGTTACCCGTATTGGTAACGGAGAGTTCCATCATTGCTACCGACTTGAGTCTATAATCATTCCTGATAGCGCCACAAGCATTGGTGAGAAAGCCTTTGAGGGGTGCGATAGTTTGAAATCAGTCACCATACCGAATGCAGTTACAAGCATCGGTGATGATGCGTTCAAAGGCTGCAACATAAAAACACTTACTTACAACACCAATGCTGTTAGCAATCAATTTGCCGGCATGACCAAACTTGAGTCTGTGAATATTGGAGATTCTGTTACAAACATTGATGACAAGGCGTTTGAAGGTTGCAACATAAAAACACTTACATACAACACAAATGCTATTGGCAATCAATTTGCTGGTATGACTACACTTGAGACAGTCAACATTGGCAATTCTATTACACGGATTGATGATAATACGTTCCGTGGCAATAGTGGGCTGAAAACCGTCAACATTTCTTCAAGCGTCAAAGAAATCGGTTCTGGCGCATTTAGTAACTGCACAGCATTGGAAAAGTTTGTTATTCCTGATCAGGTTTCCGTTATCAGTGGTGGTTCGTTCTACAATTGTAGTAATTTGAAATCTGTAAAATTGGGCAAATCAGTGAAGACCATCGAAGCGAATGCATTTGAACAAGCAGGTGTGACAACACTGATTCTTCCTAAAACAATTGAGAGTATAGGTAATATGGCATTTGCCGGATGCAAAGACCTTCGCGTGGTATATATTCATGAAAATGTTACTGAAATGGGCGGTAAAGTTTTTTCTGGCAGCGTGAATGCTATAATTTGTTGTGAAGCAGGAACCCGCCCCCAAAATTGGAGCGAGAAGTGGAACGATGACGGAGGAACTGTTAAATGGGGATATAATTGCAAGATTCCTGAAGATTTTGATTTTGAAATAGACTCATATAACGATAAAACCGCCAGATTAGAGAGATACAAAGGTTTAGCCAGATCTGTAGAAATACCAATTCTGGTAGAGTTTTCGGACGACGACATTTTTGTGGTTACAGCTATTGCTCCTGCCGCTTTTGCAGCTGCTTTTGATTTTAAGAATGACATTTTGACTTCTGTTGAAATTCCAAACACGGTTACAAGCATCGGCTATAATGCATTCTATGGTTGTAGCAGTCTTACCACAGTTAATATTCCCAATTCTGTGACTGAAATTGGCGAATATGCATTCTATGAGTGCGGTAGCCTTTCTTCGATAACCATCCCAAATTCAGTTGAAACCATTGGCGAAAGGGCGTTTTCTTATTGCAATCGTCTGACGACGGTAACCATTCCTGAATCAGTAAAGCATCTTGACGGTGCTTTCGAATGTTGTGACGATCTGACATCAGTATCTATCCTCAGTTCAATTACAAAAATATCGGGGTTTGCCGGTTGCTATAATTTAACATCAATTAACATTCCAGTTTCTGTTACAGAAATATGTAATTATGCCTTCTTTGGTTGTAGAAGTCTTACATCAATAACAATTCCTAATAGCGTTACTGTGATTGGTGAACATGCATTCACTAATTGCACAGGAATTAAAACAGTTAATATTCCTTATTCGGTTACTGAAATTGGGGGGTATGCATTTGCTCGTGAGTTTGGATGGTCTCAAGAGCCACAAGATAGTATGGAAGTGGTTACCATTCCAAAGTCGGTTACTAAGATCGGCGCACATGCATTTGATAAATGCAGTAATGCAACAATCTATTGTGAGGCAAAAAGCAAGCCTGATGGTTGGGATGATGAGTGGAACTCTAATGGGGGAAAAGTTGTCTGGGAATCGCGCATGAAGCAGTTTGAGTTTTACACCGCCATTGCTGAATCAGCAGTCGCTAGCGCTGTTAATATCTACGCCATAGGCAACAAAATTGTGGTTGAGAATGCTACGGGAGAAATCGTTGTTTATGATGTGATGGGGCGGTTGGTATACCGTTCGTATGAAGACAATATTCACAACGACGCTTCAATAGTAACGTCTATAACTATCAGTCAAACAGGTGTTTATATTGTTAAGGCAGGAGGTGTGGCAAAACGGGTCTTTCTCAATTAAGAAACTTTTTTGATTAGGCTTCTAAATTTTAATACATCTTCCAATTAGCGTGGCGCTAAACTTTATGCTGAAACATGGATGACATTTTTTATATGCGTAAGGCCCTTGAACAGGCCAAAATAGCCTTTGAGAAAGGCGAGGTGCCTATTGGCGCTGTTGTGGTGAGCAATGGGCAGATAATTGGCCGCGCCTGCAACTTGACCGAAACTCTCAACGATGTTACCGCGCACGCCGAAATGCAGGCCATAACGGCTGCGGCAGGTTATATCGGCGGCAAGTATCTTACCGATTGCACATTGTATGTAACCGTTGAGCCGTGTCCGATGTGTGCCGGGGCTTTGGCGTGGGCGCAGATAAGCCGCGTTGTTTACGGCGCTGTCGATGATAAGCGCGGCAGTCACCATTTCGATGGAATATATCATCCCAAAACGATTGTTGTCGGCGGAGTCCTTGCCGATGAATGTGCTGCGCTGATGAAAGAGTTTTTTGCGAGAAAACGTTGATTTTTTGATCGCAGCCTGCAATTTTGCGGTATCAGTTATATCCTGATGCCAATCAGCACCTGGTCGTCGGTTTGATGACATACTTGCCCCAAATTCGATGTTGTCCATCTTGCCAAAGCCTCTTCTATAATTTTTTTCTGTTCTGAAAAAGTCTTGCTGCTGTTGGCTCTGAGCAGTTTGTTGAGGCGGTCGTCGGAGAAGCGTGTACCGCGTTCCTCATTACTATATTGGTTGGGTATGCCGTTGGTGTACAAATAAATAATATCTCCGGATTGCAAGTCGATGCTGTTGTTTGTGAATTTGCGGTCAGCTGACTGGTTGAAGCCAACAGCCATCTCGTCGGGGCTGTAATCGAACATGGCGCCGCCTCTTACTATTATCAGCTGTCTAAATGCACCGGCGAATTGCATTTTATTGTTTTCGGAGTCGATAATGCACAGGGCTATGTCCATACCGTCGAATTTTGAGCTGAACTGCTCCGACTTGCGCAGCGAGTTGAGGATTTTTGTGTTCATGTTGTCCAATATTTCGGCGGCGGTTGTTGTCTCATGGTCTGCTGACGATACAATGTCGTTAAGTGTGGTGATTCCGAGCATGCTCATGAAGGCGCCAGGCACACCGTGACCTGTGCAGTCGGCTACAGCCAGAAATTTGAACCGTCCGAACTGTGCGGCCCAATAGAAATCGCCCGATACAATATTCATTGGTTTCCATATTAGCAGATGGTCGCCGAAGAGTGAGTTCATCAGCTTGCACGAAGGAAGGATGGCCGTTTGTATCTCCTTAGCGTACATTATGCTCGATGTGACCTGTTGGTTTGCGTTGGCAAGCATGTCGCGTTGCAGACGGTAGTTCTCGCGCTGCCTGTATAGCTGCATGTTGATGCTTTGACGGCGACGTGAATTCCGGTATACATCGAGAGCAAGGCAGAGCAGCATAAACAGCGCGATTGACACGGTTATCAAAATGTATTTTGTCCTTTTCTTTTGCTCATCGATGGACATTTTAAGTTTCTCTTCTTCAATATGCCGCTGACGCATCTCGCGTTCGAATTCATCTTTTGCATTCAGTTTTATAGAGTTTGCGGCAAACTCATAGTCGAAGAATCGTCTTTCTACTTTCAGCCGTTTTTCCTGATATTCGAAAGCTCTCTGGTAGTCGCCTGTCTTTTCGCACAATTCCAGAAGATTTTGGTATATATCGAGCAGGTAGCCTTCGTAGTTTGCAGTATCGTTAAGGGCATCAGCCTCAAGAGAGGTGAGGGCCTTGTAACATTCTTTATATTGCTTGTTGATAAATAAATAGTTGGTGTAATTCAGGTTGAGAAAAAATCTGAATCCGTCGAGCAGTGCGTTTTTTTCGGCTAAATCGAGTGCTTCATTGTAAAATATCAAACAGCTGTCGAGCATTTGTTGTCGGAGCGGTTGTTCTTCAATGTCGGCCAATTTGACGTAAGCTTGCATGCAACACAAGGCCGAATGCACAGTGTGAAAATCAGAGTTGGCTTCCTTGAATAATTTGTGAGCCTTATTCGATAGGTCTTTAGCACTGTAGATCAATTCTGCGTCGTCTGTTTCATCGTACATGCTTAATTGTGTGTGTGCTAAATAATAGTAGTCAAGAGCAATACGCCGAAGTCCGTTGTTCGTGCTGTCGATTTTCAGTGCCTGGCGGAAATAGTTTGCTGCCTCATCATAAATTTTGAAATTCAGATAGATGATTCCAATGTCGCGGTAGGTGAAAGAAATTGTGGTTGTGTTATTTATCTCAATCAGAAGCTCGAGCGCGTTGTGAAAATACTCGTTAGCGGTGTTGTAGTCGCCCAGATTCATTATGTTCTCGCCTAAAGAATTGTAGTTCAGAGCCATCTCGTGTTTCAAACCAAGCGAATCGTTTATTTTAAGCGATTTATATACATATCCGATTGAACCCTCAAAGTCACCATTTATATTGCAATACCAGGCTAAATATCTGTAAGCCAAAGCTTTCCATTTGTCGCCAATTTTCAGAGACAGAGAATATAACTCTTGCGCGTATTTCAGTGTGGAGTCGGCGTTTGGATGGTTGGTGCAAATCAAGGCAAGCGCGTATGCTTTTGTTGTGTCTTCTGGCATATCAGTTACAATTGCGGTCAGACTGTCAACCTGTTGCTGTGAGATGGTTGGAATCTGCGCCTGTGCGGTCAGCCTTGTCAGAAACGTTATGGCAAGAATCAATAATATGTCTCTTTTTATTCGTAGCATGATGGTTTACCTTTAAATTCGGAATCCGACAAGAATTATATCGTCAGTTTGCAGGAATGGTTTGTGTTTTTTCGATGAACGCCAGTTTTCCAAAGCATTTTCAATAATGTGATACTGCTCGTCGAACGGTTTCTGGCTCGATTCCTCAAGGATGCTGATAAAGCGGCGTGTTGAGAATTTTGCCACTTTGCCATTATCGTTGTATCCGAGCTGGTCTTGTATACCATCAGAGAAGAGGTAGACAGTGTCGCCATGTGCCATTTCGATCACATTGTTGCTGAAAGGCTTTTCATCGATCGACATGAGGCCGACAGGCATTTTATCTCCTTTGTATAGCAGGGTTTTACCATCGCGGATAATAACAAGAGGGCGGAATGCTCCGGCGTATTGCATTGTCATTTTTTCCTCATCTAATATGCACAATGCCATGTCCATGCCGTCGAGAGCCATTGACTCTTGTTCTGTCTGGTGGAGCGATTCGATAACCTTGTCGCGCATCTGGTCGAGGATGTCCGAAGCAAGCAAATCATCGTTTCGGAACCGCATTGAGTTCACAATATCGCTCAGCGTTGACATTCCGAGCATGCTCATCAGTGCGCCGGGAACGCCGTGGCCTGTGCAATCGACAACGGCAATTAGTTTTTTGTTCCCCCATTTCGTGGTCCAGAAGAAATCGCCCGAGACCGTGTTTAGCGGTTGCCACATTACCAGTGCGTCGCCAAACAGGCTGGTTATATCGTTCTTGTCGGGCATCATTGAGTATTGTATTCTCTGAGCGTAGTTGATGCTCGATTTTATCTGGTTGTTTGTGGCTGACAGCTGGTCGCGCTGTGTTTTGATGTATTTGTTGTGGCGTTCAAGCATTGCACCCAATTGGCGTTTTCGTTTCATTCTTTTGTACGACAAGCCAATGAACGATATCAGGATAACAAACGCCATGCTCGACGAGATTTTGGTTATTGTCTGTCGAAACTTTTGTTCTTTGCTTTCTATTATTAGTTGTTCGCTTTTAATTTCCTGGTCGTGCAACAGACGGTCGAACTCTTTCTGTACGTTCGACCTGCCGGATTTTAATGCGTAGCCTTGGTTGAAATTCTCTTTCGTCAGTTTCCTTGCTTTGCTTTGATACTCAAAGGCTTTTTGATATTGGCGGACAGTGCTGTAGTATTCAGCAAATACTTTGTAAAGCTCAATGCGAAAATCGATGTAGGTCGAATCGTTTTGCAAATCGTTCTCGGCTTTTTTCAAGATCCTGATGGCATTTTTATAATCCTTGTCTTCAATGTAGTATCGCGCCTTCATCATCTTGAAATCGTGAGAATCGTCCAAAAAACCATTTTTTCTCGCAAGTTCGAATCCATGTTGATAGAAGTATTTGCTGCTATCGATAAATATTTGTCTTTCAGGATATTCCTTTGTCAGGGCATATCTGAAGTATATGTCCATCAGGTTTTGGTAGGCAAGCAGCAGTTCAAGTTCTTTGTCGTGGGAGTGAAGCAGAGCGTAGGCTTGCATTGTATGGTTTTTCGCCATGACAATGAGGCTGTCGGTTTGTCTGTCGCGGAATTCGTGCAGTTCGGCGGAGCCGATGTGCCGGTAGTCATCGGCAATCTCCGACGTGTTGTTCTGCTTGATGTCGATTTCGAGGGCTTTGAGCAAGTATTCCTTTGCTGTTTTGTATCTGTTGAAGTCGATACAGGTCTGTCCCAAAGAACGATAGATATAGCTGATGTATGTTGAGTCGTTCAACTCGACAAACAGCTTCAGGGCCATTTGGTCATAGTCGTCAGACTCGTAGTAGCGAGACATCATTGCCATTGAATTGGCCAAATTATGATAACATAGTGCCAGCAGCATCTTTTCACCAATGGAGTCACTGATGGCTATTGCCTTTAAATAGTATTCGTTGGCTTGCTCATATTCGTATCGGTTGTAGTAGCACCAGCCCAATGCCATGTATGCCGAGATGGCAATTTTAGTCTCATTGCTCTCTTGTGCCAATTTCAACTCCCATCTTGAATATTTTTCGACAGTGTCCAAATTGTTGTGAGTCATACTGATGGTATGCAAAACCGACAGCAGGCTGTCGTTGTTGCTGAGAGTGTTGGTGAGATGCAACAGACTATCGAGCTGGCGATCGAAGGTGCTGTCTTCATCTTCTTGTGCCATTGCAAACGCAGAAATCAGGCAAAGAACAATTGTTGTCGATATGAGTTTGATTCCTTTTATCAATGTCGTCTTATTTATGTCTCCCTTTTACGCCGCGATCACTTTTGTGTTGAATACTTCTTATAGTCTTTAGTCATATTATTTTATAGTCTATGTCATATATTTTTATGATGTAAAATTCATTTTTGCATGATCCATTTGAAAATGGGATTCGGAACAAAATTATTCCAATTGCGTTTAAAGAACCAAATATTTAGGTTAGTTTTCATAGGGTTAGTTGGTTATTGGTTAGGAAAAAGGCCGCCTGAGGAAGGTGGTCTTTTTTTTTTGATCGGGTGTGTTCCTTTTGTGGCCCCTGTCCAATCATATTAACTATAGGTACGGTGTTTTTGAAAGTGTGTTCGGCGTGTGAAAAATGCCTACCTTTGCGGCTCAAAAAATCGGACTATGATTTCAGTAAGTAACCTAACCGTAGAATTTTCGGGCGTTCCGTTGTTCAACAACATCAGTTTTCTGATGAATCCGCGCGACCGCATTGGACTGACAGGTAAAAATGGCGCAGGAAAATCTACCTTACTAAAGGTTCTTTGCGGCCTTCAACCCTACGAGAGTGGTCAGGTTTCGGTGCCCAAAGGGGTTACAATCGGATATCTGCCGCAACAGCTGTCGGTTGAGGACACACGTACTGTTTATGCCGAAGCGCAGAGCGCTTTTATTGAGGTTAAAGCACTCGAGAAGGAGATAGCACAACTGAATAGTCAACTTGCTGAACGCACTGATTATGAGTCTGATGAGTATATGAGTCTGATTAACCGTCTCACTGAGAAAAATGACCGTTTTCATATGCTCAATGGCCAGAATATCGATGGTGAGATAGAGAGCACGCTTCTTGGTTTAGGTTTTGAACGCACTGATTTTGAGCGTCCTACAGCCGAGTTTAGCGGTGGTTGGCGCATGCGTATCGAATTGGCAAAAGTCATATTGCGCCACCCCGATGTGTTGCTGCTTGACGAGCCTACCAACCACCTTGATATAGAATCTGTTCAGTGGTTTGAAGATATGTTGAAAACCTACGAGGGAGCCGTTATGGTGGTGTCTCACGACCGTGCTTTTCTCGATAACCTGACAAATCGTACAATTGAAATATCACTTGGCAAAATCTACGATTTCAAAGTTCCGTATTCTCAATATGTTGTACAACGCCAGGAACAGCTTGAGCAGCAAATGGCCGCCTACGAGAACCAACAGAAAATGATTGAAGACACCGAAAAATTCATCGAGAGGTTCCGCTACAAGGCTACAAAGGCTGTGCAGGTACAATCGCGTATCAAACAACTCGAAAAGGTGGAGCGCATTGAGGTTGACGAGTTGGACAAGTCATCAATTCATTTCCGTTTTCCGCCTGCGCCGCATTCGGGGCAGATTGTGGTTGAAACAAAAGCGATGACAAAGCGCTTTGGCGACAATTTGGTGCTTAACGATATTGATTTTACGCTCGAACGGGGGCAGAAGGTTGCTTTTGTGGGCCGCAACGGCGAGGGCAAAACGACTATGGCCAAAGTAATACTTGGCATTCATCCGTGCGAGGGAACGGTTAGGATAGGGCATAATGTAAAGATTGGCTATTATGCTCAGAATCAGAGCGAAATGCTGGATTTTAACAAGACTGTCTACCAAACAATTGACGATGTTGCCAAAGGTGAAATCCGAACTAAGATACGAGATATTTTGGCGGCGTTTTTGTTCAGAGGTGAAGATATCGATAAGAAAGTCAGTGTTTTGAGTGGAGGCGAGAAGGCCAGACTTTCAATGGCTAAACTTCTGCTTGAACCGGCCAATCTGCTTGTGCTCGATGAGCCGACAAACCATCTTGACATGCGCTCAAAAGATATTCTGAAACAGGCACTTATGGCATACGATGGTACGCTGATTGTTGTATCTCACGACCGCGATTTCCTTGATGGCATGGTGAATATTGTTTACGAGTTCCGCAGCCATAAGATGAAGCAGCATTTGGGTGGTATCGGAGATTTTCTCTATCATAAGAAACTCGAGAATATGCGGCAGTTTGAGATGGGGCAGAAGAACGAGAAAACAGCATCGCCCCAAAATCAGAAAACCGCAGAGCAAAAGCCTAAGGAACAACCGGTTGTAACACAAAGCAAATTGAGTTACGAGGAACAGAAAGAGCAGGAGAAGCGCATTCGCAAGGCGAAAAAGGCAGTGGAGGATTGCGAGGCTCTGATTGTTGAACTCGAATCGGCCATTGCTGACATGGACAACCAGCTTGCCAATCGACCCGAATCGGCTGACAATGAGTTTTTTGCGAAATACGAGGCTACAAAAAAACAACTTGCCGACGAACTTAATAATTGGGAACGTCTGACCGAAGAGGCGGAGAGAGTGGGATAGAAGTTTTTTTGATTAAAACACTGCCGTAAAA
The DNA here is from genome assembly GCA_017650325.1 of Salinivirgaceae bacterium. GTDB lineage: Bacteria > Bacteroidota > Bacteroidia > Bacteroidales > SZUA-534 > RUG13583. Next base: position 10,500 of record JAGCFC010000072.1, read on the forward strand.
GCAATTCTGAAACTTTTGTCTTCGGAATTATAGATGGGAACAATGCTCATATCGGTTGAACTGTCCCAACGCAATATTTTCCGTTCAACTGGCAGCAGCCAGTATGCAATGTTTGCCGCCAGAATACCTACGCCAGCACCGCCAATCACATCGTTAAGCCAGTGGCGGTCGTTGTACATTCGCATGAAACCAATGCCGCTTGCAAACACGTAAGCGCCTGCTCCCCAGGCGTTTCCATACTCTTTGCGAATCATTTCTGCCCCCACAAAGGCCATGGCTGTGTGCCCTGATGGAAACGAGTTGTAGGCATCGGAGTCGGGACGTTTCTCGTCAACCACGTTTTTGGTAACCGTTACAATTGATTGCATAACAACATAACCGGTTGCCGACACAACAAGCCGCTCGCGGAACGGATGTTTTGCTTTTGCACCAACAAAAGCCAACCCCACGTTCGACGCTACAGGCAAAAATTGAGCATAGTCATCGATATGAAACCGATGCTCGCCGCGCCAGTCGTAGAGATTATCACGCCAATCGTTTTTCAAGTCAACAAACCAGTCGTTCGTTACACCAATAGAGCCAACCGTAATCAATACCGCAGGCGCAATGAGTTGCTGCGGACGGAACTGACAGGGGGCGTCGGCCATAGAAACGCTGTCGCGCGATTCGGCAGAAACCGTATGCACAAGCAGTACAAGTAAAACACAGACGCAGAAAACGCGCAGCATATCTGCTGCCGACTTGAGAATGCGTGATTGCCAGTTTGTGTTCATGTTGTTTATGGCGTTTCGTGTGGCCGCAAAAATGCTAAAAAATACAATTCGTTCTTTATGGCAATCTGTTGTAGACGATGTTTCATATCCCTAAAACGTTAACAAAACGTTAAACCCCCGTTAATTTTTGTTAATAGGTGTCAGCCCTATCAAATGTTTTATCAAATTTGCGCCGTTGACTTGAAAAACAATAAGAAACCGAATAAATATTTATAAAAATTATGAGCGAAATTCTTGATATCAAAGAGCTTAACGACCGCATACAGCGCGAGAGCTCGTTTGTCGACCTTATCACCCTTGAGATGAACAAGGTGATTGTTGGTCAGAAGCATCTGACTGAATGTCTGCTTATTGGCTTGCTTTCAGACGGACACATTCTTCTCGAAGGTCTTCCGGGATTGGCCAAAACATTGGCAATTAACACATTGGCACAGACCATCAACGCAGGGTTCAGCCGTATTCAGTTCACCCCCGATTTGCTGCCTGCCGATGTCATTGGTACAATGATTTACAGCCCCAAAACCGAGGAGTTCAGCGTCAAGAAAGGCCCTATTTTCACAAACTTTGTTTTGGCCGATGAGATTAACCGTGCCCCGGCAAAGGTACAGAGTGCATTGCTCGAGGCGATGCAGGAGAAGCAAGTCACCATTGGCGACACCACCTTCCAACTCGAAAAGCCGTTCCTGGTAATGGCCACCCAAAACCCGATTGAGCAAGAGGGAACCTATCCGCTGCCCGAGGCACAAATGGACCGTTTTATGCTCAAGGTGATTATCGGCTACCCGAAGAAAGACGAAGAGCAACTCATTGTACGTCAGAATATTCAGCGCACTTTCCCGAAAGCCAACAAGATTCTCTCGACCGACGAGATTGTCAAGGCTCGCGAGGTTGTGAAGGATGTTTATATGGACGAGAAGATTGAGCGTTATATTGTTGATATTGTGTTCGCTACCCGTTACCCCGAAGAGTACGGACTCGACAACCTGAAAGAGATGATTAGTTTCGGTGGTTCGCCGCGTGCAAGTATCAGTCTGTCGAAGGCCGCAAAAGCCTACGCCTTCATCAAGCGCCGCGGCTATGTGGTGCCCGAGGATGTGCGTGCCGTCTGCCACGATGTGCTGCGCCACCGTATCGGACTCACCTATCAGGCCGAAGCCGAAAATCTGACTACTGAAGACATTATCAACGAGATACTTAACAAGGTGGAGGTGCCTTAATTGGGTGTTGGGTGATGGAATTTAGGATTTAGAAATTAGGATTGAAAAGATAAAGGTTTAGAAGTTAAGAGGTTAAGAAGTTGAGAAATCTAAACAGCGAAGCGCTAAACCTTCTAAACTTTAAACTTTAAACTTTAAACTAAACTCTAAACCCTAACCGTTCCCCTTTCAATCAATCAGTTAGTCAATTAATCAGTCAGTCTTTGATTATGGAGACTTCGGAATTACTAAAGAAAGTACGGCATATTGAGATAAAGACCCGCGGCTTGTCGAACCAAATCTTCGCCGGCGAATACCACAGCGCATTCAAAGGTAAAGGTATGACATTCAGCGAGGTGCGCGAGTACAACTACGGCGATGCCATCCGCGACATCGACTGGAACGTTACGGCGCGGCTCAACCACCCGTTTGTCAAGGTTTTTGAGGAGGAGCGCGAACTGACGGTGATGCTGCTGATTGACGTCAGCGGCTCGAAAAACTTCGGTACGCAAAGTCAGTACAAACTCGACATTATGACCGAGATTGCAGCCGTGCTCTCGTTTTCAGCCATCAAAAACAACGATAAGATTGGCGTTATAATGTTCAGCGACAAGGTTGAGAAGTTCATTCCGCCGCAGAAGGGCCGCAAGCACATTCTGCGCATCATTCAAGAGTTGCTCAACTTTGAGCCACAGAGCCGTCAGACCAATGTGGCAGCGGCTTTGGAGTACCTGACAAGCGCCATCAAGAAACGCTGCATCGCATTTGTCATTTCCGACTTCATCGACAAGGGTTTCAGCGACGCGCTCACCATTGCCAACCGCAAGCACGACCTTGTGGCGCTGCGCATCTACGACCAACGCGAGACCGAAATGCCGTCGATTGGTTTGGTGCAGATGACCGATGCCGAAACGGGTGCCACGCAGTGGGTGGACACGTCGAGTAGCACTGTCCGCGAAGCTTACAGCCAATGGTGGAGCACTCTGACCGACAGGCTCGAATCGGATTTCAAGCGCAGCGGCGTCGATTTTGCAACCATTGCCACGGGTGACGACTATGTGAAACCGCTAATCGGGTTGTTTAAGCACCGGAGCGTGTAAGATTTAGGAGTTAGAAATTAGAATTTAGGAGTTAAAAAGGCATAAGGCACAAGGCATAAGCGTTTGAAAATGAACAATGAATAATTAAAAATGAAATCTGTGTTATCTGTGTCGTCTGTGCGAAAATCGAAAATCATAAATCAACAATGTATAAATATCTGACAATATTGGCGATAGCACTTACGCTAACAACGGTTGAGGCTGGTGCGCAAGTGAGCGTCAGAGCGTCGATGGACACTTCGATGATGCTCATTGGCGACCAAACCAATTTCCGCGTAGAGGCTTCGTTTCCTGACGGTTACAAGGTGATGCTGCCCGTTATGGCCGACACCGTGTCGCGCGGGCTCGA
>JAGCFC010000073.1 GCA_017650325.1 Salinivirgaceae bacterium
CATTATTGCACTTGCGGCTGTCAATGGTCTTGCGTCGCTGTTCCAAGTTACCGATGTGGCCACCAACCCGCACTACGCACTTGAATTGGGCAACGTTGCCGTACTTGTATTGGTTAACCTTTTGATAGTGATATTGATAGCCATTCTCGAAACAGCCGTATCGACCAACCACACCACAACAAAACTGGTGCTCTACGACCGCATCGATATGATTGTGCCTGAAAAACGCGAAGAGCTGATTGCCGACCTTGAAAAACGTATCGGCATAAAAATCAACGCTATAGAGATTGGTCACGTTGATTTTCTGAAAGACGCTGCCTTCATCAAGGTTACCTATGACCTTCAGGAGGGTGAGACCAACACAATCAATATGCTGACAAAAGCAAGAAAATACGCCGAATAAAAATAAACATACTGATTATGAAAAAGTTAATTATCCTTTCGCTTGCCGCGATGATGGCCGCACCGATGATTGTGAAGGCTCAAGATGTTGTTGATGACGGCACCGATTTTGGTGGACGATTCTCGGCAGAAGTCGACAAGAAACTGGCCAAAGGCCTGCACGCATTTGCCAACGGCGAGGTTCGTTTCAACGACAACTTCAGCAATTTCTGGCGCTATCAGGGCACTGCCGGCGTGAGCTACAAGGTTAACGATTACCTGAAAACCGCTGTTAGCTACACATTTATCGAGCGCAAGAACACAAGCGATGAGTGGAAAATCCGTCACCGTTTCACTTTTGACATTACCGGCTCGTACCGCGTGGGCGATTTCAAACTGTCGCTGCGTGAACGCCTGCAAATGACCAACAAAAAGGTGAACAACGAGTATCAGGATGTTGCAAACGGCTGGACTCTGCGCACCCGACTGATGGCGCAATACAAAGGTCTAGGCGCGTTGGAACCGTACGCTTACGTTGATGTGCGCAACACACTGAACGCACCAAAATGGTCATACACCTTCGATGACGTGAGAGGCATCTACAGCGATTGCAGCTGGGAAGGATATAAAGACGTGTATATCAACCGTGTACGCTTGGGCTTAGGTGCCGAATGGGAACTTAGCAAGCAGCATTCGTTCGATTTCTTCGCCCTTTACGATTTCTGCACCGAGAAGGACATCGACTCGAACAAAAAAGGCACAAAACTGCACGATGTGAAGGAACACCACAACCAGGACATCAGTTTGGGCATTGGATATAAATTCTCGTTCTAACAGAGGAACATTAATCAACTGATATAAAAAAGAGGCTGCCCTTGGGTAGCCTCTTTTGGTATAATAAACTGAAAAACAAAATCAGAACGCTGTCGATTTCAGTCTCAATCCCGCCTTTTCGTCAATGCCGAACATTAGGTTCATATTCTGAACAGCCTGTCCCACAGCGCCTTTCAGCAGATTGTCAATCATTGATGTGATGACGGCTTTGTTGCCGAACTTGTCAACGTGAACAAGCGCCTTGTTGGTGTTCACCACCTGTTTTAGGTCGATGGCGGCGTTGCAATAGTGAGTGAAGGCTGCGTCCTTGTAAAAATCAGTGTATAAGGCCGATAGTTGCTCGGCAGTCGGGTTGATGGCAGAGCCTTCCTCGCCGTCGAATTTCACAACCTCGGTGCAGAAAATGCCACGAGCAAAATCGCCACGGTAAGGTATGAAATCGACAGTGATGTCGCCTTCTGACGGCTTTTCGGCAAGCGTGTTAGCAACTTTTGGCGCATTCTTCGGACGAAGTTCGTTCAGACTTTGGCAAATCTCGTGAAGATGCTGATGCTCAAACACTTTGTAGACGCTCATATTGTTGTTGCGCCACGAGAAATGTGTTGTGGCCGACGGTTTCTGTCCCGCACCTGTTGAGCCCGTGATGGCGTTCACAGCCACGTCGTGGCAGAGCAATCCAGCCTTGGCAAGCGGTAGCAATCCCAACTGAATGCAAGTGGCAAAGCAGCCAGGATTGGCAAGGTGCGCACATTTTTTAATCTCTTCGCGATGGATTTCGGGCAGACCGTAAACGTAGTCGTGCGTTGGTGCGGCAATACGGAAATCCTGCGCCATATCGATGATTTTCACATTGTTGGGAATGTCGTGCTCATTCAAGAACGCCCAACTTTTGCCGTGTCCGAAGCAGAAGAACACCACGTCAACCTTGTCGAACGGCATTTCGGCAGTAAACCGAAGGTCAGTTTCGCCCATAAGGCCTTCGTGCACGTCACACACAAGGTTTCCAGCGTTCGATTCACTATTAGCGAACACAATCTCGGCCTCGGGATGGTTAATCAGCAATCGAATCAACTCGCCGCCCGTATATCCAGCAGCGCCCAAAATTCCAATTTTAATCATAATCTATTCGTTAGGCATTACAAGTGCAAAAATCAAGTAGAGCAACAGGCCGCAGCCGCCAAACACAGCCAGCAGAATCCAAATGATGCGCATTACCGTCGGGTCAAGGTCGAGATACTCGGCCAATCCGCCGCATACACCGCAAATGGTGCGGTTCTTTTGTGACTTTACCAATCGTTTTACCTCTGCCATTGCTTGTTAATTTATTGTCTTTCATTAGGATGAGCAAGGTAGTATGCTCTCAATGCTGTCGATGTTACCTTGATGAAGCCTTTAGCGTCGTCCGACGACCAGGCTTTGGCAGTCTCGCCGTATTCACCCAATTTATTCTTAACCAAATCGTTAGGCGAATCAACACCGACTGTTTGGAAGCAAAGCGGACGCAGTTCGAGAGTAACCTCGCCTGTAACGTTGCGCTGACTGCTTGTTAGCATAGCCTCGATGTCGGGCATAACAGGCTCAAGATACTGACTCTCGTGCAGGAACATTCCGTACCAGTTCGACACTTGGTCCTTCCAGTATTGCTGCCACTTCGAAAGCGTGTATTTCTCAAGGAAGCGGTGTGCGCCGATAATCAGCATTGGTGCTGCTGCCTCGAAACCTACGCGGCCTTTGATGCCGATGATTGTGTCGCCCACGTGGCAGTCGCGGCCAATGCCGTAGGCTGCGCCAATCTCTTCAACTGCCTGAATGGCAGCGATTTTATCGTCATAATGCTTGCCGTTGACGCTGCACAACTCACCTTTGTCGAAGCCCAATTTCAAAATCTCGGGACCTTCTTTGATTGGGTGTTTCAGATAAGCCGATTCGGGCAGACCTTGCTTTGAGTCGAGAATCTCGCCGCCGCAGATTGATGTGCCCCAAATGCCCACGTTGTACGAGTATTTGAGTTTGGTGAAATCGGCCGAAAAACCGTTTTTGTTCAGATAATCAACCTCTTCCTGACGGCTCAAGTTACCGTCGCGCGTAAGAGTGATAATCTCAACGCCAGGGCACATAACAAGGAAAGTCATATCGAAACGGATTTGGTCGTTGCCAGCACCAGTTGAGCCGTGTGCAATGGCCGATGCGCCAATCTCTTTAGCGTAGCGTGCGATGGCAATGGCTTGGAAAATGCGCTCCGACGACACCGAAATTGGGTAGCAGTTGTTGCGCAGCACGTTGCCGTACACCATATATTTCAAACTTTTCTCGTAGTATTCCTTTGTAACGTCGAGAGTTACGTATTTTGTCGCGCCCAATTTGTAGGCGTTCTCCTCGTTTGTCTTGAGTTGTTCGGCGCTGAATCCGCCCGTGTTGGCGCAAGCCGCGTGAACCTCGTAGCCTTTCTCTTTAGCCAGATACATAACGGTGTACGATGTGTCGAGACCGCCACTGAAGGCCACTACCACTTTCTTTTTCTGTTCCATATCTCTTATAATTATGAATTATGAATTACGAATTTAGAATTGCGAATCTACAATAAATTAGCCATTGTCAATTGTTTAGTCTTCAGGAAAACCGTCAGGGAAACGAGCCTTGATGATTTCCTCAACGCCAGGATCGTGCGATAGTTCCTCATCGGCGTCACGAACGCTGCGCGGACGCTCGGGGTCGTAGAGCATACCCGTACATACGCAGTAACGACGGTCGGTGCGTTTCAGAATATCTTGATTGATGCAGCCTTCGCATCCTTTCCAGAATGTCTCGTCGTCAGTAAGTTGAGCGAAAGTTACAGGCACATATCCGTGGTCGGTGTTGAGTTTCATAACGGCGGCGCCCGATGTCAGACTGAAAATCTTCGCCTGCGGCCAACGCATCCGCGCAAGCGAGAAAGTTACGTGCTTGATGCGGCGTGCCAATCCGTGTCCGCGGTACTCTTCGGGAACAATCAAGCCCGATGTGGTTACGTAGTGCTTGCCGCCCCACGTCTCAATGTAGCTGAATCCGGCGAATTTGTCGCCGTCGAGAGCTATCACAGCCTTGCCCTCGCTCATTTTTTGTTTCACATAGCCCGGATTACGTTTTGCAATGCCGGTGCCACGTACTTTTGCGGCAGCCGCAATGGTTGCCAAAATCTCGTCAACATAAGCGTAGTGCTCCTTGTCGGCCACTAAAATTTTAATGTTGTCGTTGTACTTTTCCATTTTTTCCAACAAATGTTTCGTCTTTTATTCTTGTATATTTATGCAATAATATTGAATATTCTTGCGGCTGCAAAAGTACATTGTAGTTTGAATTCGACAAACAAAAAACGCACAA
>JAGCFC010000074.1 GCA_017650325.1 Salinivirgaceae bacterium
GATTAACGAACTGCTTGAGAAGGCCACGTGGACGTGGAAGAAGGTGAACGGCGTGAACGGTCACGAAGTGGTGGGACCCAACGGAAACAGCATCTTCATTCCCGCCGCTGGTTATCAGAGCGGTACCGAGACGTACAACGTTGGTACAAAAATCATTCTGCTGTCGTCATCGCTTATGGGCTGGACCACCTACGACGACATTAACTACGTTTCCATCGGAAGCGGATTTGCGCCGCAGTGGGCTCTGAACAACAGAGAATGGGGACGCAGCATACGCCCTGTCTGGGAATAAACTCAGTCAGAATCCTGGATATTAATTTAGAGCATTTTCGATACTTTTTAAAGTCAAGGCAGGTGCGCAGAAATGCGCACCCGCCTTTAAAAAACTCTCTAATAACAATTTAAAACCATTTTTGAGTATGGGAAGATTTACAAGAATATACCTTTTAGTCATTTTCGCCCTTGCGGGGATAGCGGCCTTTACAGCGTGCAGCGAAGACGACGACGAGCCTTTCACAATCAAATCGATTGAAGGCGAATTTGTTGGGTCGGCCACTGGCACAATGGTACTTATTAATTCTAGTGGCGAAGAATTACCATTCGACATTGTGCCCAATGGCGACGAAACAACCAAAGTAACCGTGAACAGCGACGGCAGCATTTCGATAGTAGAGCCTACATTCTATAGTGCATCGCCCGTGACTTTTAGTGCTGACGAAAAATACGCTTATCCGGGTGCCATTGTGCGCGACATTCCAGCTGTTTTGGCCAACAACGTCATCACCTTCTCGCTGAAGGATTATAGTAGTATGAACGGCTTCTATACGGTTGCTGGTGACATTTCGGGCGAGTACAAAAACAATCAGTTAGTGCTTGACTACACCTTTCTGCACGCCGGCGGTATGATTGGGACAATACATTTCGAGGGAACAAAGAAATAGATTTAGAAACATACAAAAGACAGAAATACAATGAGAAAGATTCTTGGATTTTGCCAGAATCATAGATATTGAAAAACTTCATATTCGATGTATTATTCAGTCGGGCTGATGTGTGGGTAAATGCCTATGCATCAGCCTTATTTTTAATCAAATACATGCTTTATGCTGTTCCTTTACTCCTAAAACACCGCAAAACACGTATGCAATCTCTCTCCAACATACCAAAACAATAGGTATATTTGCGGCCTTATTTTTTAGGAAAGGTCGTATTTGTGAGTAACTACATTTTAGCGGACAATCAGGACCTGACGGGATTCGCATTTGAAAGCCTGATTAGGCAAGACGACGGACAGAATGAGATTCGGAAGGCGACAAACAGAGCCAGCCTTATCCATTTGCTTGAAGAAAACGGCAAATCGATTGTCGTTCTCGACTATACGCTGTTCGATTTCACTGACGAAGAGCAACTTATCGAAGCTAGCGAGCGGTTTTCAGGGGCAACGTGGATTTTGGTCAGCGGCGAGTTGACCGAAAAACTCATCCGCAGAGTTGTCTATTCATCAAGTGCCTTCAGCATCGTATTCAAAGACAGCCCGTTAATATCCATTCGTGAAGCCTTGTTGTCGGCATCGCAGGGCAAGCGCTACATCTGCCAGCGCGCAATGGAAATGCTGCTTGCGCGACAGCAGGAATCTGATGAGCTGGAAGTTCTAACCGCAACCGAAATGGCTATCGCAGTTGACATCGCTCTTGGCAAAACCACAAAAGAGATTGCCAAAGACCGTTTCTCGAGCGTTCACACCATCACCACCCATCGCAAAAATATCTTCCGGAAACTGAAGGTGAACACCGCCCACGAAGTCATAAAATACGCACTTCGCGCAGGTTGGGTCGATCCGACGGATTTTTATACTATCTGACAGATTTTCAGAGGATTATTATTATCAGCCTCGCTACCCACTTGAAATCAGCAAAAATAAAAATGGCTGTCGTTCTTATCGGCAGCCTGTTTTTTTTGTAAATACTGAATTACACTTCGATTATCGCAATTCTATTTTATTCTTCACCTCGCCATCGGCTATCGCGAAAGCGTTGAAAACAGGTTTTTCGCCAGCGAGCGACAGAATGAAATACAATATGTTAGGGTCGAAAGCCAGCCGAATATCCTCTGCCGACGGCCTCGAAGGCGTTGCGGGGTGGCTGTGCCAGTTGCCTACAATCACCAGACCGTGCTGCCGCGCGTATTTGACAGCCGCAAACTGCTCTTTCGGGTCGAAACTGAAATGCTCAGCGGACTGGTCGGTGTTGCGCATTGGATAGTTAAATGTAACAGTCTGACGGTCAGGTCCCAGCAAGTAGCCGCACGATTCCATTTGGGCATCGCGGCGCGCTTGCTCCAGCAACGATTGGTAAGCCTCGTCGGTAATCGTCAGTTGCATTTATTTCTGAATGGTAACCTTATGGACGGCACCCTCTACGTGTGTGACACTCAATACCTTATAACCCTGTTCAATGGCAGTGCGCGGCACATTGGCAAGCGGTTCGCCTTCGGTGAGCAGCACCTCAAGTATGTCGCCTTCGGCAATTTGCGACAATTTGAGTTTCGTCCTGACAAACGTCATCGGGCAGTGGTCTTTTGTTATGTCTAATGTGTGTGTGGCCATATTTATTTGTGATTTAGTGGTTTACATTTATGGATTGAACGCGTTCACATCGATTTTATTCGCTAAAGTAATTGTTTTTATAAATTGTCCATTATCAACTACTAAATAAACAAGGTCTGTCCGCCTTCGGATATCTCAAGGAACGTCGCCACTCCCAGCGTGTCCTTCACCTCGTGGATAAAATCGGACTGCTTGAGCCCCAGAACGTGCATTGCCATCTCGCAGGCGTACAGATTGACGCCAAGCGCGGTTGCGGCCTCAACAAGTTCCTCGAGCGTAGCCACGTTTTTTTTGCGCATCAGCGAGCGGAAAATGTGCGGGCCGAGACCGCAAAAGTTGAAACGGCTTGTCGGTGCAGTGTGCAGGCCGCCAAGCACGAAACCAAAAAATTTTGTAAGCCAGTTGCCGCCTAAAAATGCGTGACCGCGTTTCTGTTTGATTGCGTCGAGTCCCCAGAAGGTGAAGAAAATGTTCACCTCGTAACCCACAGCCGCGGCGCCAGTGGCCAGCGTAAACACGGCCGTCAGTTTGTCGAATTCGCCCGAAAAGGCTATCAATGAAAGTTTCTTCTTCTCTGCCATAGTCGTTTTGTTTAAAGTTTAGTGGGAAGAGTTTAGATTCTCACTTGCGCGCAGCCAGGTCACAAGCACTTTGTTCATAATCAGTTAACTCTGTCACTGTCGGATTTTTTCCGCAGAGCGGACAGTTGTCGCGACGATGGACGTTCACCTTTCTGAAATCCATCGTTTTTGCGTTGAATGTCAGCAGTTTGTCGGTCAGAAGGTCGCCAATGCCAGTGATATATTTCAACGTTTCGGCGGCCTGGATTGTGCCCAGCATTCCAGCAATGGCGCCCAAAACACCAGCCTGCGAGCAGGTTGGAACGGCGTTTGCCGGCGGCGGTGTCTTGAACATACAGCGGTAGCAGGCGTGTCCTGGAACGTAGGTAAACGTCTGTCCCTCAAAGCGTAAAATGCCACCGTGACTGAATGGTTTGCCTGCCATCACGCACGCATCGTTGATTAGGAATTTGACAGGGAAATTATCGGTTCCGTCAACCACAAAATCGTAGTCTTTAACAATGTCGAGAGCATTGTTGGCACGCAGAAAATCCTGATACACATTAACTTTTACGTGCGGATTGATAGCGGCAATCGTCTCCTTTGCCGACAGAACCTTCGGCTTTCCAACATCAGGTGTGGTGTAGATAATCTGACGCTGAAGATTTCCCAAGTCAACCACATCGCCATCCACAATGCCAATGGTGCCCACACCTGCCGCAGCCAGATACATAGCCACTGGCGCGCCCAATCCGCCCACACCAACAACCAGCACCTTCGCCGCACGTATCTTTTCCTGACCCTCAACGCCCACCTCCTTCAACAGAATGTGGCGAGAATATCGGTTCAACTCTTCTTCAGTGTAATCGTACATATATTTATGTCTTTTTTGTTTTAAACGATATTGTAAATATAAAGGTTATTTTCTTTTTACCTACTACAGCGGTGGGTTATCTTTGTTTTTGTAGAGTTATACCCCGTCGTCCCTACGCATTTCCACCACCCCACCCTACGCTATAAAGCCCAATTTTCAAAAATTCACCTATCAATTTGATAGGTTGTATTGAAAAGTCTGTATGTTTGCCGCATAATAACCTATTAAATTGATAGGTTGATAAAAATTCGAAAACTAAAAACTAATAAAATGAAACAAAGACACATTATTATTTCAGCATTATTGCTTATGGGTGCGGGCGCGTTTGCCCAACAGCCCGATGCCGCTGCAAGTCAGCAGAATATCGATGCAGCGCAGCAGAACGTAACGATTGACCAACTCAAGAAACTGGTAACGCCGTCGGGATTTTTGCAGGCGGGCTACACTTACACCGACGAGCCGAAATCGACCTTCCTTCTGCGCCGTGCAAGGCTTGTGCTGCAAGGCGACCTTTACAAAGGCGAAGCGGGCAAGGTTGACTACAAGTTGCAACTCGAACTGACGGGAACGCCTAAAATTCTCGATTTGTTTGTCCGCTACCGCCCGATTGACGAGTTCGGCTTGAGGCTTGGTCAGTACAAGTCGCCGCTCTCAATCGAGAATTCGGAATACAACCCCGCAAAACTTGAGTTTGTTGAGTATTCGCTTGTGGTTAAGCGACTTGCAAGGATGAGCAATTCCGATTTGTCGGGTTACAACCAAAACGGCCGCGACCTTGGTCTTGAGTTTCTCGGCAGCGCGTTCAAGAAGGACGGCTACTCGCTCTTGAACTACGAGTTGGCAATCTTCAACGGTCACACACTTAACGCTAACGACAACAACGAAAGCAAAGATATTGTTGGTCGACTGATAGTTAACCTGACAAAAGAACTGTCGGTTGCGGGTTTCTACCAATGGTGCGAAGGCACCTATCCACAATATGTCGATTCAACTCACACTTTCGTGAAAACGAACGATTTGTATGACCCGCTAC
>JAGCFC010000075.1 GCA_017650325.1 Salinivirgaceae bacterium
GCCATCGCCTGGTCGTCGGTGTAGCCGCGGGCGAGTAGCGAGGTGCGTCCAGCGGCACCAGCAGCCAGTTCGGCCATCATCTTCATATCGCGATAGACCAGCGACGCGGGAATCAGGTACGAGGCGTTGGTGTAGAACGATATGCGCGGCTGCTCGCTGCGGTTGGCCTTGCGTGTGGTGCCTTCGGGAATGTAGAAGAATCCGTAGATTTTCCCTTCCTGCATTGCCTTTCGCGCCTCGGCGAAGTTCGAGTATTGGTGCACAATCTCGGTCTGTTGGAAGGCGTCGAGGTTGCGCAGAATCGACCGCGAGGTGGCAGTGTTGTCGGCATCGACAGCGGCCACGGGAATGTCTTGCGGCAGACCGTCGCTCATCAGTGTTGTGAAGAAAATGAAGCAGATAAGCGGTGCGCCGACCATACTCATCCAGTATATTGGCCGCGAAGCCAGCCGCCTCATCTCGCGTCGCAACAACAACAGCAATCGTATTCTCTTTTTTGAGCCCATTTCTTTCTTTTTTGGTGTCGGGTATTGGGTTTTAGGTGTTGGAACTATTGCCTAATGCCTTTTTAACTGTAAGTGTTTAGTTTAATGTTTAACAGGTTTAACGGGTTTAAAGTTTAGCGATTCGCAGTTTAGGAAGTTGAGTCTCTAAACCCTCTTAACCTTTTAAATCAATTCCCTTATGCCTTGTGCCTTATGCCTTTTTAACTTATTACTTATCACTTGCAACTTGTCACTTGTAACTTACTTTTCAATCAACACCGACATTCCTGGGCGCAGGCCTTCAACCTTTTCGGTTGGCACGGCGCGAACCTCGAACGTCTTGAGGTCGTACTGGCCTGTGGCTTTGGTGGCCTTCCAGGTGGCATACGAGCCAATATCTTTCATATAGTTGATTTTCATATTGATATTACGGTCAAGTGCGGGAACGTAGCCAGTGATTTCTGCGTCCATTTTTAGGTCACGAAGCAGGTCCTCGCGCACGTTGAATGTTGCCCAGAGGTCGTCGATAACGGCAATGTTCATAATGGGTGCGCCTGTGCCCACGAGTTCGCCCGTCATTGGGAAAATCTCGCTCACCTCGCCGTCGATTGAGGCGGTGAGGATTGTCTCGTCGATATAGGCGTTCACCTCAGCCACAACGCCCTCAGCCTGACGCACTTGCGCGGCGGCCATTGCCTTGGTCTCGCTCTCGGCGCCGTTCTGCGCCATTGTGTATTGTGCGTGAGCGGCTTTCTCGGTGGCCACGGCGGCATCGTACTGAGCCTTGGTCTCGTCGCGTTTTTGCTCGCTCACAACACCTTCATTATAAAGGTTTTCTACACGTTTGTACGATTTCTCCATAATCTCCAGTCCAGCCTTTGCCTTTTGCCAAAGTTCGTAGGCGCCCTGAATCTCCTCTTGGCGAGCGCCCTTCTGTGCTTTGGCGTTCTGTGCCGAGGCGGCGGTCTTAACTGCCTTTGCCTGAGCAAGTTTGGCCTGAATGTCGGGAGCCTCAAGAATGGCTAATGTGTCGCCAGCCTTCACGCGTTGGCCTTCGCGTACGCGGATTTCAAGAATGCGGCCTGGCACCTTGCTCGACACGCGGTACTCGTTCACTTCGGCCTGTCCCTGAATGAATTCCGTCTCTTTCTGGTGGAAAATCACAATGCCGATAACGCACACTATCACAATGACCGAGCCCAGCGCGGCCAGCGATAGAAAAATGTTTTTTTCTTGTTGATTGATTGCCATATCTTTAAGTATTTATTGATTAATTGATTTTCTGATTAATTGAAATTCCTAAATCCTAATTTCTAAATCCTAATTCCTAAATCCTAAATCCTAAATCCTCACTATTTTAATTGTCCTGTCGCTTGTCGCAGATAAACCAGGGCCATAATCTTGTCGATTTTGGCGTCGATTTCCTCGGAGTGGGCTTGCAGCCAGGCTGTTTGCGCCTCAAGCACGCTGGTCGAGGCCAGATAGCCCTCTTTGAAACCGATATTTGCCATCCGCAGGTTCTCCTCGGCGTTTTCCATATTGCCGCTGGCAAGTTCGAGCCGCGAGTCAGCCTCCTTGATACGTTGTTCATACTGAGTAACTTGCAGCGTTATCTTGTTGCGGGCCTCATCCAATTGGTATTGAGCGATTCGAGCCTCGGCCTTGGCTTTGTTCACCTTGTTCATTCCCTCGCCGAAGTGGTAGATTGGAATTCGTGCCACAACGCCAAAACTCAGCATATCGCCGAACTTGTTCTGGAAACCGTTCTGCGCCGACGGATTTGTAAGCGTGTAACTGCCTAACAATGCCACAGTTGGCAGGTAATCGGCACGTACAATCGATACTTTTTGATTGTACATTTCGGTGGCCAATCGCAGGCTTTTCAACTCAACGCGATTCTCATCGATTTCCTCTTGAGTGTAGATAACGGTATCCGATGGAACTGTCAGATTCTCATTGGTTTCGTCGGCAAGAGTGATGTCAGCGTGAAGGTCCATTCCGCAGAGCTGGCAGAGCAGCATTTTCGACAAAGCCAGTCCGTTGCGGGCTTTCACCAGCTTCATCTCGCCGTCGTTAAGTTTCACTTTTACAGAGAATTGGTCGGCTTGAGTGGCAAGTCCCTCGCCGCGCATTTTCTCGACATCGGCATTCAACTTGCGCAGCAGCTCGACGTATTTCTCGGTGAGTTTCAGTTTGTTGGCAATCGACACAATCTGCCAGTAGGCCTCGTCAACGCTTACCATCACCTTCTGGTCCTCGCCCGACATCTGCGTTTCGGCCAATTCTTTGGCGTAGGCTGTCACCTTGTTGTATGCGCGGATTTTGCCGCCGGCGTAGAGCGGCTCTTCAACCGTCACAGCACCAACATAAACATTGGCAATGTCCATTTCGAACTCGCTGGCAAGATTTGAGCCAATCTCGTTGAGTGCAGTTGCGATGTCGGTCTGCTGAAGACGTTGCATTAAATATTGTGATGCCTGGCTGTTTTGCAGAATTTGCAGGAATGTCGGGTCGGTCATCAGTCCTTGAACGTAGTTGGCAACCGATGTGGCTGCAGTTCCGCCCAGATTTGTCAGCGCAGCCGACTGGTCGTCGCTTAAAAGCGAGATATCCCCGCTGTTGTGAATGTAAGCGCCTGTGGCAGAGATTTTAGGCAGATAGTTGGCAAAAGCGGCCTTTTTCTCATATTCGGCAGCGCTTAACTTCTCATGCGCGATTTTTGACTGCTGGTTGTTTTTGAGCGCCATCTCGCGGCACTCTTGAAGTGTGATTGTCGATTGACCTAAAGCAATGTTTGTCAGACCAATCAGCACAATCGTTGTCAACATTTTAACTCTCATATTCATATCCCGTTCTTTTTGCTGCAAATTTATGTTGGTCGTGCAAGAGAAAGGTAACGTATTTGTGGCTGATATTGGTCAAAAGGTCGAAAAAAACAGCTTATTCGATATAGAATTGAAATTATTGTGTTTTATTTGTCGAAAATATTAACAAAACGAGTGAATCATAGTATTTTTTGGTATGAAAAATAGAAATAAAGAGACTCACATAACTCCGTCTATCATCAACAGCATGCTTACATCGGGCAACAATGTCTCGATTGGCGATGATTTTGTTGTATCGCGGCAGCGGAATTTGGACAATGTTTCGATTTTTAGCCATCCGTTTCGTGTAAATTGCTATATGGCAGTGTTTTGCAGTAGCGGCAGCATCTCGTGTATGCTGAATATGAATGAATACACGCTCAGCAAAGGCATGCTGATGGTTATCACTCCGGGCAATATTGTCCGCATTACATCGCCCGATTGGGAGCAGGCTTTGAGCAAGGCAAGTTTCACATTTGTAGCTGTTTCCGTCGATTACATATCAAATTCGGGACTCGATTACAATTCGCTCTTCTCAGAGGCGATGGTGCTGTTGCAGAATCCATGTATTAAGATAACTGACAGTGAGTTACGTTTGCTTTCCGACTACATCGATCTGGTATTTAAAATCACTAACTCAACGGCAAAATATGTCCGTGAGAGCGTGAGTGCAATAATGTCATCTGTGTTCTACCAGTTTGCAAGTTATTTCGATGATTATCTGCGCGATGAGCACACCAAAATTCTTGCTCCGCCCGACAATTCGCGTCATCGTCGGATGTTTACGGCTTTTATTAAACTTGTGAAAGATAATCACAATAGTGAGCGAATGGTCGGCTTTTATGCTGATAAACTGTGCGTTACGCCCAAATATCTGTCGAAAGTAGTACGCGAGGTCAGCGGACGTTCGGCGCCAGAGTGGATTGATGGTTTTGTGATTATGTCGGCCAAGTCGATGTTGAGGTTTTCCGATATGACAATCAAGGAGATATCGATTGAATTGAACTTTCCCAATCAGTCGTTTTTCTCGAAATTCTTTAAGAGTCAGACGGGGCTTACGCCTAATGAGTATCGTGCGAAGTGATGCTCAACTTCGTCCTTTCAGCGCTTCTTCATCATCGCACGAATCGTCTTTCATGAGTGGCAGGCTTGCGCTTTTCCGCACAGCCCAAATGCGAATCAGAATCACCGACGATGCGCTCAGAATCTCACACATGGCATTGCCCATGCCAGTTTTTTGACAGACAAAGAAGATAAAACCTCCTAATATACAAGCTGTTGCATATACGTCTTTGCGGAAAATAAGCGGCACTTCGTTAATCAGCGTATCGCGCAGAATGCCACCAGCAGCACCCGTCAGCGTTCCCATTATAATGTTTACCCATATTGGGAAACCGGCGGCAAGGCTCTTCTCGAATCCCACCACAGTGAACAATCCCAATCCGATGGCATCGAACAGGAACATTGTGGTGTTCATTTTTATAAGCTGCTTTCCAAATATTATTACTACCAGCAGAGCAACTCCGGTGACAATCAGATAGGAAGATTGAAGCATCCAAAAAGGCGTGACACCTAGCAGAAGGTCGCGGAGGGTGCCGCCGCCCACAGCCGTCACCAGGCCTACAACATAAGCTCCAAACCAGTCGAATTTCTTCGCCGCCGCCATACGGATGCCGCTTATCGCGAAAGCGAAAGTTCCGATGTAGTCAATTAGGGTGGTGAAAGTCATGGGGTTAGGTGTTAGGGATTGGAATTTAATTGCAAGTTATGAATTACGAATTACGAGCGATGCTGCATTAATCATTACTCATTACACTTTAAACATTACTCATTACTCATAGCTCATTACTCATTACTCATAGCTCATAGCTCATAGCTCATAGCTCATTACTCATAGCTCATTACTCAATAACAATTGCTTCCGGCTCTATCTTAATACCGAACTCGTTGGCAACGGTGTCTTGCACGTGTTTGGCCACGGCGGCAATATCTTTGCCCGTAGCGCCGCCCAGATTGACAAGCACCAGTGCCTGATTGGTGTGCACGCCGGCTGTTTTAGCTGCATTGGTGTAGCCTTTCAGTCCGCAGTGGTCAATCATCCATCCGGCGGCAATCTTCACACGGCCTTCACCAGCGGGGTATGTCACCATGTCGGGGTATTGCGCCAACAACATTTCGGCTTCTTCGGCACCCACGGTGGGGTTTTTGAAGAAACTGCCCACATTGCCGATTTTTTTCGGGTCGGGCAGTTTGGAGTTCCGTATGCCGATAATTGCCTGACGGATAGTGCGTAACGATGGCCCGCCAAGTTTCTCAATCTCACCGCTCAAACTCCCGTAGTGTGTCACAAACTGAGGCTTTTTCGATAGTCGATAAACCACAGAATCAACCAGATACTTGTCTTTCAACTCGTGTTTGAACACGCTGTCGCGATATCCGAACTTGCAGTCGGTGTTGCTCAAGGTTGACAACGAACAGTCCGTGAGGCTCACAACGTTCACACTTTCAATAGCGTCTTTGGCTTCGCGGCCGTATGCGCCAATGTTCTGTACGGGCGATGCGCCAACCGTTCCCGGAATCAGCGACAGGTTCTCAATTCCGCCCAGATTGTGTTCAACAGCCCATTCAACAAGGCTGTCCCAAATGGTTCCCGCACCAGCCTTCACAAGGCAGTAGTCATCAGTTTCGTCGACAATGCTGATATATGAGTTTGCCGGATGAATTGCAATGCCATCGAAATTATTGATAAACAAAAGATTGCAACCTCCACCGATTATCAGAATCCGCTTGTCGGTCAATCCGTTATTCTGCTCAATCAGATTGCAGATATCGTCGGGTGAGTTATAGATGCAAAGTTGATTGGCAATAACATCTAACCCAAACGAATTCAGATCTTTAAGTCGCGCGTTTTCAATAATCTGTAGCATGTCCGCTGTTTTTGGCAAAGTTAATCGGCGCACGTTGATTGCCGACAGCAATTTATCAACATTTTAAGTTGAAAGCCTTTGGTTCGCAATGTTGAAATGCGCTGATAGTCAGATTATCGAAAGTCGGGAGATAGTGTCGGCAATGAGGCGTTGCTATTGATGTTTCTGCGCGGCTTGTTTGCGGTGATAAAAAGCAAAGCAAGTTTTTCGCCATTGATTAATGACTTAGAAAAGCCAACTCTTTTTATTTTTACCAAATCTAATAAGGAAAAAGGTATGAAAGATAAAATTCAGCAGAATCTGACTCCATTTGTTTGGATTTCATTGTGTTATATAGCAGCTGTTATTGTAACCCGATTCCTCGACACAGTGGTTATTTTGTCTGTCGGTGGAGCCGGTTTTATTACAGTAGTGTTGTCGGCGATTCACAATTTTATTTCGTGTGGTGTTGTGGTGACAGCATTGTGCGTAGTGTATCTTCTTCTTTTACTTATCAATAGACGCGTAGCAACGGTTGCAACATCTGTTTTTGCCGGCATATTGATTTTAGCCGAGGTGTCGCTCGATTTTTTTGCAGCACGAAGCGGAGTTTTGTTGGGCGATGAGATACTGCTTCGTCCGTTGGGCGAAATGGCCAATACAGTAAAGGCGTCGGTTGGCAATATGATGTGGCTCTATTTGATAGCAGGTATCGCGTTTCTGATTCTTGTTCCAATATTGGTGAAAAGGCTTAGCCGCCGTCAAATGCCAATTATCGTGTTCCCGCTGATTGCAATGTTCATGTTGGGTTCGATTTTGACAGCTGGCAGGTTGCCCCGTGTTGAACGGAAATTCGACAATCCATCGGTTCAAAATTATATTACCAACAAAACAATCTATCTGGTGCGCAGTTGTGCGTTTTACGGATTCAACAAGCAAGGGGTGGCTGTTGATTTGAATGCCAATATTGCGACTGATACCGCGCTTTTGCAAAAGTTTATTGCGGAATTTCCTGAACGGCAGATTGAAGATATAGCATATCCGCTTGAGCGTAAGCCTGTTGAAAGCGAGAATACTCTGTCGCCATTCTTCTCCGTTGGCAATGTCGCACCCAATGTGGTTTTCATTGTTGTTGAGTCGTTGGGACGGGAGTGGAGCGGACCTAACGAGATGGGTGTCAGTTACACGCCATTTCTCGATTCGTTGGCTGGACATAGTCTATATTGGCGCAATTGTCTTGCAACCACAAAACGCAGTTTTGGGGTTGTCCCGGCTCTTACCGGGTCAGTGCCACACGGACCGCGTGGTTTCCAATTTGGCAATATGCCCAATCACAACAGCATTATCTCGATTCTTAAAACGGCTGGATATCAGACTAATTCATTTTATGCCAGCGATTTTGCCTTCGATTGTGTGATGGAGTATCTGCTTGCGCAACACACTGATTATATGTCGACAGAGTTGCGTCAGGAGTGCTTCGACCGAAGTGGTAAACAATGGGGAACGTATTGGGGCTATCACGATGAGTATTTGTTCAGCCGTAGTATGGAGATTATTGAAAAACAGCCGGCAGGCCCCAAATTCAATTTGTATGTCACAATTTCGGCTCACGATGATTTGAACGACCGCAACCCACATTTCGATTCGTTAATGACTGTCACGGAGCAGATTATCAATATGATGCCAAAAGAAAAACAAGCCTCGCAGCGCAATTGCAAGGCACGAATCGCATCAATTGTCTATTCCGATTTTGCGCTGTCGAAATTGTTTGAAATGTATAGGCAACGTCCTGATTACCAGAATACAATTTTTGTTATTACAGGTGACCATTCTGCCGAAATCGATTCAAAAAACCGTTTGGGATTCTATCATGTTCCGCTGATAATCTATTCGCCAATGTTGAAGCGAACGGCTGATTTTCCGGCAGTTGTGTCACATCTCGATGTGGTGCCATCTATGCTTGCCATGCTGCACAACAATTTCGGCATTCAGGTGCCCGAGACAGAAAGTTGGGTAGGGCGCGGGCTCGACACTTGCCACCAGTTCCGCAGCAATACCCGTTTGCTTTCAATAGACTATACTCATGATATTGGCGAGATTCTCTACGATAAATATTTCTATTTCAAAGAGAAAGATGCTGTCTATGAAATCGATTCCGCACTTAATTTCACTTTACGTGATGATGAACCTCTACGGTCCGAAATTGTTGCCAAATTGGATGAATTTAAGGCGGTTAATAATTATATTTATTTGAACGATAAATTGATACGTCAACCCATATATGACCGTGGACATTATGTCAATCTTTCGATGGATACCGTTGCGCCAATTGTATGTTACCCTCAACCTGAGCCGCCAAGCAAGATGAAAGCGAAAAAGTACCCGTTGCTGACTAACCGACGGATAGCCTTGTCGCAGAATACATCAAGATTGCGAGTGGTTTTCTCGGCTGATATCTGTATTGAGGGCAATACTAATAAGGACAAGCAAATGAAGCTGTTTTTTGAGTGCGAGGGGCGTAACAGTCAAGTTCTGGGCGAGCATATCACCAACTTTCTGGTCGATGAGGATATACAAGAGAAAGTGTGGTATAAGCTACTTATTTCAAAGGAGTTTGATGTGAAATCGGAGTCGGTTGCCAATATTTCGGTATACATCAAAACCGCTCCCGATGATTGGCGATATACCGATAATAATGTGCTGAGACTTAGAGATATCAAGATTTCTGTCGACGGGAAATAGGTCGCGCTATTCCACCTCGTCAATTTTTACAAACAAGTTGTCGTAGAGAATTGTTGCTTTGTGCGGATTCCAAAGGTAAATCTTCAGTTTGTCGCCGATTGTGGGTCCTGTGAAATTTATGGTCGATTTGTAAGTATAGGTTTTTCGTGCTCCGGTGTTGAATGTTGAATCGATATTTTCGGCAAAGTAGTATGGTTCAGCGCCGTTTTTCTCGATAACAAATTTGGGCAGAACCGCAGTCGTGTCAAGGCTTTGAAGGTCGAATCTGATTTCGACTTTGATGCGGTGTATGTCTTTGCTGAAATCCATATTGGGGCAGATGCCACTATAAGTTGTGTTATTGTCGATACGCAGGCATTTGTTGCCGTCAAAATCAACAATGTCATTTTCAAAGTACTCTATGGATGTGTTGTCGAAATCAACGTTTATCAGGCACATATTTGTCTGAGTAACATTCTTTTTCAGATAGTCGTTGTCTACAACAAATTTGCTGATTGTCTGGTAAGTCGACAGATTTTCGCGCATTGAGTCTAAAATGTGTTCGTTTTCAATCTGCTCCAGTTCCATATTATCTTTTACAACAAACAGGCGGTCGTCGCTCAGGTAAAGCGTGTCGGCTATGAAGTCGTTCACATCGCGGTTATTCAGCATGAAGGCTTGTTTCTTGTGGCAGTTGAATGTCACAGACGTGTCGATGCTCGTGCCCAGCCAATGGCAGTATGGTGCAATGGCGTAATTGTAATTGTTTGACAAATAAGCGTTTATTGTGGGTGTTATGTCAAGGTGCGAAGCCACGCCATTCATAGTTCTGCCACCTTTCAACATTGGTGAGTAAATTATTAGTGGAACTTGATATTTCGAAATCGGGTCAATTTTTTTTGCCAGCGCTCCAGTTCTGTGGTCACCAGTAATGACGAAAATGGTGTTTTCAAAGCCGGGTCGGGTTTTGTAATGCTCAAAAAGGAGTTTTACGCAGTCGTCGAGATATTTGAAGCAGGCAAAAATTTCGAGGTTGTTGTCGATGTTTTTACGTTCGGTGCCAGTCACGTTTCTTGCCATCTGCGCTGCTTGTTTTTCATAATTTTCAATCCCGATGAAGTTGAATGGCTCATGAGTTGAAAGTGTAAGGTAGATGTCGGCAAATGGTTGTTTGTCAGAGCCGGTTTGATGGTTTATTGCAAGTTCGAACAGCTCACGGTCATCGATTCCCCAGCGGTGCATCTTTTTCAGTTCGATTGACCTTTCGGTTTCGGCGGTGTCGGGTTTCGCATCCAAAATGAAGTTTATATTGCTGTTTTCAAGGAATTTGTCTTGTCCGTCGAACGATGCGCAGCCGCCATAGAAAAACGATGTGTAGTAGCCGTTGTCCGAGAGGTCTTTCAGAATTGTGTTATGGTCGGGAATGGGGTGCCACATATTGGCAAAGCCGACTTTACCCTGTGGCGCCGATGCGAAAATGGCGGGCAGTACGCCAAAAGTGCGTTCGGTTGTCGAAAGGCAGTTGTGCCAGTAAAGTCCGTTGGCTGCAAGACTGTCGATGAACGGCGTGAAAGATACCGTCGGATGGTTGACGCCGGTGAGTTTCTGCCCGAAACTTTCAATTATTATGAATACAATGTTCGGCAGGTTGCCGTCGGATGTTTTGTTGAAGAATGGCCCAATCACGTCGCTGTCATCTGTTTTGCGCCAGAAAGGATATCGTATGTCGGGAAAAACGGTTTCCGGGAACAATGACTGATAGTGTCTTGCGGCTTCGGCAACGTCAGCGTCAGCGTCAACAATCTCATTATCATTGCTTTTCAGATAGTCGGCCAACTTGATGTATGTGTACGACAGTTGATTGACAGCAAGGTAAAAGTCGGCGTGCTGTTTATAGCCGGTCTCTTTCCGAATACGTTTCTGATAGTCGTATCTGAACGCGCCGTATGCGGCAAACAATATGCAAATGGTTGAAACAATAATGTTTACCTTCAAATTCCGTGAGGCTATCATTAGTCCGGCAACAGCGCAAAGCGGTAGCGTAATGCACAATATTGTAGCTAACGAAACTGAAGTGGATGAGAGCACAATGTTCACAACCTCGTCTGCCGAATAGGCAAAAAGCACGTGGTCGAGCGGGCGCGACATTGAGCAGAAATACTCCACAAGAAAAGTTGTTATGACGGCGTAGATGATTGTCAGGGTATTTGCCGTTATGCGGGCCGTTTTTGCTGACAGACAATGAATTGTAACAAACGGAATTAATGCTGCAATTGTAACCGAGCCGGTCAAAATGGCGTCGAATTTAAGTCCGGACATTATGATCCGGAACTTTCCCCATTCCAAGTCCATTCGGCAAACCGCAATAAGGAAAAATGCCAGTCGCAGTGTGACAAGCACAGCAAGAAACGTCAGGCAGGCTTTTGCAAAATCGTTGATTGCAGGTTTTATTTTGTTCGAAATGAATGAAATGTCCCGTTTTTGTGCCATTTATTATTCGTCGCTATTGGTGTATTTAATTGTGAATTTGTTTATCAGTGCGTCGTTTTTGCAGACAAAGTAATCGAGCTCGCGGTAGGTGCGTTGCATATTGCGCAGACTGTCGCAAACGGCTTCGTCGGTAACGGGCTCAATATTAAGTATTTCGTTGTCGAAAGTGAATCGGTACACTTCGTCACCATAGACGTAGAAATTGTTGTAAACCAATTGCTTCAGTTCTCTTGATAGTTCGATTTGCGGCGAGAACAGTCGGCAACGGAAGGTGGTTGCGGTGTCGAGGCCGGTGTTGAGCCAGGCAACGTCCTGCGGTGTGGCAATGTTGTATTTGCTGCCGAGCAGGGCGAGCAGCGTCGGTGTGATGTCGCGATGCGATGCCAACGCTTTGATGTCGCGTTTTTCGGTTAGCATTGGCGACCAGATAATCATTGGCACGTGGTAGCGCTCAAGAATGAACGTGTTGTCGTTGAAGTTGTGGTCGCCGGTGATAATGAAAATTGTATTGTCGAAACCTTTGTGCTCGCTGTAGCGCTCAATCAGCAGTCTGACGGCTTCGTCGACATAGATGTACGATGCAGCAGCCTCATATTCGGGATTTTCGGGCTTGCCCTGCGCTTTGCACATTTGCCGGTACAATTCAACATAATGCTGCTTGTCGGGGTAGTCCCAGGGCTTGTGCGAGGTGAGTGTCAGGTAGAAATCGATGCGCGGCGACGGATTCTCAAAGTCGATTCGTTTCACCGCCTCGTCGAACATAAATTTGTCGTGAAGGCCCCATTCGTTACGTGGCACGTCTTTGCCGAATTTCTTTTCGAAGTATTGCTCACCGTTGTTCAGAGCGATGAAAGTTCCCATATCGTCAAAATCGCCCCAGCCGCCGTAGTAGAACGAGAACCGGTAGCCGTTCTTTTCAAGGATTCGCGGCAGAGAGTGGAATTCGGGCGCTTCGTCCTTCATTGCCATAAAGCCGTAAGTGCCGAAGGGCAATGCACCTAAAATTGACGGCAGTGCGCTCACTGTTCGTTGCGATGTCGACAGGCAGTTCTCCCAACTCAACGATTGGCTTGCGAGCGAGTCGAGAAACGGCGTAGCCGATGCGTATTTGCTGTTCCGTCCGCTGTTTTCGCGGCCAAGCCCCTCGACGCAGACAAACACAATGTTTGGCTTCTGCTCGCCGAGATTGATGAACGGCGCAAGCGTGTTCTGCTCGTTGCTTTTATGCAGAAATGGTGTCCTCTCGCTGATGAATTCGTGGTCGGGTAGCATTGCCCAAAGTTTGTGCACTTTTTTTATGTCTAACTCATTGTCAGTCTTTTCGCTATTTATCATAGTGGCCGAGCTGCGGATGAAAAAGCAGAGCTTGTTGCACTCTTCGGTGTAATTCCGGTTTTTGACGGAACTATCATATTTGCAAACCCTTACGGTGATGCTCGCAAGAGCTATAACCGCCAATGTCACTTTGACCGCGAGGTTAGGGGTGAAGGTCTTTTTGGATGCCCAAATGTAGGTGCAGGGCACCAGCGCAATGCAAACGTAAATCCACCACGTTGTCGAGTTCGACGATGTCAGCGTCTCGACAATCTCTTTGAACGAGTAAACAAAAATCAGTCTGTCGAGCGGGAATCCCGATTGCGCGTAAAACGCTGCCAAAAACATTGATATAGTGAGTAATATGCCTACAATCCACCGATAGGCTTTGAACTCTGTTTTGCCTTTTTTAATGGCAATACTGACGGGCATAATCACCGCCGACAAAATCAGCAGATAGCAGACATCGAAGAAAAAGCCTTTTGCGTTGCTAACCAGGTGTTTTGCAAACTCACCAGTGTAGTAGGTGCTGAAAACCGCCTCGCATAATCTGACATCGCCAATGGCAGCAATGCTGAAACAAAGAATGACAATGGCTTTGTTGCAGATGGCTTTTAAATCGTTTTTGGTCAGATTCTTCATTGTAAACTACTGTTATTCAATAACAATCTCAAACACTTCGCCTTCAATATCGGTCTTGTTGTAGGGAATCAGTCCTTGCTCAAAAACCACCGGTGGCCACCATTCCGAATAATGGTACTCTTGTGTTATTATGCAGAGCATCTGATTGTTAGGAATGTTTGAATATGTGTCGTTCATATAACCCACAACTTTCATTTTGTCGGGCGAAGGGCCAATGCGCCAGATTATCTCGTTTGGCCGCCACTCAATCTCATAGTATTGGTAATCAGCCTTGAATACATTGTTGCTGATGGGATGTTTGGTTGTCAGAGCCTTGTAGTTCTTGTACCAGCGCATTGCCTCGAATTGTTCGCCTTCGTACTTTATATTTGTGATTCCTGCGTCGAATTTCTTCGGGTCGGAGTTGGCAAGGTCCCAGTTTGTGCAGCAGAACATCACATCGTTGTTTTGGGTTGCGTCTTCAACGTGCGTATCTTTGTCTTTGCCGTGGTAGTAACCGCTTGTCCAGTAGCGAGATGCCTTGACAATTTCAATGTCGATTTCGGAGTAGTAAACATCGTTGGTGCGTTCGGGATTTTCGTCGTCATCGCCTTTGTCTATGTAGCCGTTAGGCATTGGTCGGCGGTTGTTCCACTTGTCATTGTCATGGTATATAAGCCAGAACGCATATGTGAGACCGTTCCAAATGTTGTCGTCGTTGAGCATTTCGGGGAATTTTATCTTGCCGCGGAATTTCCCGTATGTGAAGCCGATGCGGGTTGTGATGCCGGTCGATTCCTTTTTCAGATTGTCGGGCGTGCTTGCCGGGTTGATGAGTTTTATCGATTTACCGCCATCGGTCACCCTTACCGTTTTTCCAGGATAGTCGCTCACTACAGGATAGTTGTATTGTAGTTGGGTGCTGTCGTACAACTCTTTAGCCTTGTCGTACTCTTCGCGTGTGTAAGGGTCGGTGGCCGATACCACGTCTTTAATCAGCGGAATGTTGCGCAGTGTGTATTGCTGACTAATGTGGCTGAAGAATTGCTCAAACAGCGCATTATGGTATGTCGAATCGGAATTGTTGCACATTGGGTTGTCGGCAAGAGGTGTGTACCCTCTTTTCTTTGTTTTTAATTCGTTTACAAAAATTCCATTCTTTGGCGTTATTACAGCTCTCGTTTTCAGTATTTTATCGCCGCGAAGTACATTGATGCCCTTCTGTTTGTTTTTCTTGAAGTATGTGTATGGATTCTCGAAAGAGCCGTTTGTGGCGGTTTTGTTAATGAATTGAATGTGTTCGGGAATGTTGTCGAGACCGTCTTTGTCGCACACCACAAGCATAAACGAGTAGCAGCCCACGCGCGGATTGCGTTTCCAGCGGTTGTTTGTGTCGCCTTTGTTCCTGCGTCCGTTGATAATCCATTGGGCATCGGCAAACATTTGTTCTTCAACGGTCGTGTTCTTTTCAATAGCCTTGTTCGACACGTAAGCGTACCAGCTCGAGTCCTTGCCAATTCGGTCCATAATTTCGTCAATGTCTTTGTCGTTGTAGGGATTTTCGGAGATGTCGCTGCCGAAGTATTTCCGTTCGTTGCGTGGGTTTCCTACAATTCTGAAAGTGTCGCACACGGTACCGCTTTGCGCGATTCTTTTGAACCCGATGGTTGAGTCTTCCCAACTACCGTAAAAGTTCTCGTTATCAAGCGGATTGCCCTCATCGAACTTGTAACTTTCGTTCTGGTAGTATATCTTGTAATATTGGCCTTCGATGCCATCGAAACTGAAAATGAAACCTCCGTCATCGGTCTGTCTGTCGGATGGGAGGCTGATGCCTTGAGTGTAGGCGTTGTGCAGGTCCATATCGAGCGTTATGGTGTCGGCTTGACCAAAGTTTGTGATGGCGTTGAATTGTGCTTCGGGCGTGCCCGCACATGATATCATAACCGCACCAATTGTGGCGAGAATACAGTTTTCTAATGCTCTCATATAGTTGATTTTGTATGTTTTAGTCACCATTTCTGATAGTCGATTTTGACTTCTGCGTTGCGGAACTTCATAGTTGTTCCGCGTCTGTTCCAAAAGTACAGTTTTATATATTTCTTTTTTCGATGGTCGAAAAATGAGCCGTAGATATTTTTCTCGAAGTGAACTTTTTCGAAACCTTCAGTTTGTGGCATGCAGATATTATCCCAATACAAATCTTCGATTTCAGTAACCAATAGTGGAATGCTGTCATTATCAGTTTTTTGTGTATCGATTTCGGCATCGATGGTCAGTTTTATGAGTCCGCTGCGGCCAAGGTGGATGTGTAAGATATCGGAATACAGAGTGTCGGGGAGGATATCACCGTTTGTCTTGAACGAGTATTTGTCAGTAAAACAAGTTTTGTCAAACGATAAGTGGTTTTGTATCA
>JAGCFC010000076.1 GCA_017650325.1 Salinivirgaceae bacterium
CGTGTGCACACCAAGCATTCTGCTTATGGTGGTGCAACCTTTCCCTCGGCGGTACATCCGTACTGCCTTCATCTTAATTTCTGTCGTGTAGTAATGTGACATCCCATAAAGTTTTTTGTCCAACTTTTTGGGTTCACATCAATAGTATGACGTCTCTACAATCATATAAACTTTGTGTTCTCTCGTTTTCTCTGTGCTCTCTGTGAAATCTATTTCTTTCGGCTCAATACGCACTTTATTATGCAGATAAACGTCAGCAGCGCTACTAGTAGAATCAGCGTTCCGTATGCCGCAGTGCGGGCAAAGATGATATAATTGGTGTTCCAACCATATATGAACTGCATTTTCGAGAATTTCCACTGGCCATTCCCATCCTGCACCATCGTACCTGTGACTTGCAGCGGGAAGTTCATCTTGTTAAGATCAAGAGTGATATTTCCTGGAAAAACCACATAGACAATGCTGTCGGTGATTTGGTCGGCATAAAGGCGGTCGATGTCGTATTTTACACTGCCCCAATATGTCCAATCGCCGTATAAGAGCCCCTGCGCCCCGTCTTTTCCCTTGAGTATTTCGTTGGGATTGGTGCCCAAAATAAAAATCGATGCGGTATCGATGGTTTGGGCAATGCACTCGCCGATTTTCGACGCATCGCGCAACGCGTAACCTTCTTGAAATACTTTCAGTGTTTTTTCTATCGCTTGTCTGTTGGGTTCCGAGATATTACTGTCGGGATAGTTGAATGCTCCTGGCGTGGAATTGATTCCAAGCATAAGAGCGATATAAATCCCCGTAAACAGCAAAGCGAGCGACGTGACAATAGTAACTATTAACTTCATATTCATTAAGTGTTTAATGATGAGTCAAATTTAAAAAAATTGTTTTTAAACTCGCACAGACGACACTGTCCCGATAGCCATCGGGACGATAACTATCGGGGTGCACAGATTTTCACAGATCTTTTTAGAGCGCAGTCCCGATAGCCATCGGGAACGCGGATTTAATGGATTTTTACTCCTTATAGTATTTGTTTTTCTTTAGTGAATCGCGCATTTCTCGCTCCGACGGATAATTCTTTTTTCTAAATTGGATAAATATGATTATTGCAAATGCTAAGTTTATAATAATAAAGGGGGCTAAAAGACGAATTTGCTTTGAAGTAAAATCGTTTTCCGGCCGTAACAACCATATAATAAATGTAATAGGAAGAATATTGATGTGTAAAAGGTTAATTATTATCAGTTTAACGGCTGCAGATGTTAAATGATTTGCGCACTTTGCAATGAGATGTATTTCAATTATAAATTGAAATATAATTGGAATAATAAGTATTTCGCAAAGAAGAATTGGACCTCTAGAAATAGTAAAAAGCGTAATTGCACAAATGATGAGTAGCAAAGATTTAGTAATTAATATTTTTTTCATATTCATTTTTTACATTGTCATATTTTACTAAACATCATACGCCAAAGTTAAAACTTTTTGCAGTTGTATGACGCGGTGGCGGCGGGAATGGTTGCGGGTCTATGCGGACGTACGCAGTGCATTCCTACAATTTTTGCGAATAAGAATGTTACACAAACATCGCCATATAAAGCGGCAGATATGTTATTTGGTCAGTTTTTTCGACATTGAACTTGCAGAAAACCACACTGCGCCCGATTTTTGCCGAATTATCTAACAATGTGTTGGTTAGCGACGTATGTTTCTTGTATTCTTTACCCGATTTCACTTCCAAAATCGACAATCGGTTTTGTTCCTGAATAAGAAAATCGAGTTCGTTTCGGCTCTTATAGTCGTAATAATGAAGATTATGGCCGTGTTTGACAAGTTCGGCGGCAACGAAATTCTCGGTCAGCGCGCCCTCGTTTATAGCAAGGTCGCCTTGCAGCACCTGCCACTGAACATCGGTGCCCCACATATTGCAAAGCAAACCTGTATCTAACAAATACACTTTGAATAAGTTACGACTCTCGTACTGTTCAAACGGCAACTCGAGCGAATGGGTATTGTAGCAGAAAACAGCCACTCCTGCATCTGATAACCACTGCGCCGCATCCTCGTATTTCTGCATACTTGCGGTCTTTTCCAAATCGGAAAGCACAAACCGCTTTTTCTCCTTGGCAAGTTGCGACGGAATGGCATCGAAAAAACGTTTTGCCCGCGTTTTTTGCCCACCCGCATATTTCGCAATATCAAGCCGATAACTGTCGATAATGATTCGTTGCTGATTGAGCGTTTCGGCGAAATCGGGATTTTCAAGATATGTTGCGGCCACTTTGGGCATTCCTCCAACAATCAGAAACGCCCGATAATGCTTCATCAGCTGCTCGTGCAGAAAACTGTCGACGGGCACTTTGTTGGTGTATGATTCCCGCACAGAATCAACAACTTGCGCACTCACTCCATTTGCCCAAAGCCATTCCTCAAAATCGAGCGGATACATCTGTATTTGTCGCTCAAAACCAACGGGATAACTGCTGACATTGGCATAGTTGATACCCAAAAGCGAGCCCGTCTCGATATAGTCGAACCGTCCGTCCTCAACCAAAAATTTTATCGCCGTGCGGGCATTGGGACAACTTTGAATCTCGTCGAAAAACACAAGCGTCTGCCGCTCGACAAACGGCCCGTAGCCCATTACGCTCAAGCGGCCGATAATGGAATCGGCGTCGCGGTTGCCCTCAAAGGCTTGCCGCACCTCGGGGCTTTGCTCAAAGTTGATTTCCACAAAATGCTTGTAGTGCTTACGCCCAAATTGGCGGACAATGGTTGTCTTTCCCACCTGCCTTGCACCGCATATAAGCAGAGCCTCTTTTTGCGGCTTGTTCTTCCATTTGATTAAATCGTTGATAATCTTGCGGCTGATATTCATAACAGTAACTTATTGCAAGTTTTACTACACAAATATAGTAACTTTTTGCAGAATATTTTGATTAAAAGTAGTAACTTTTTGCAAGTTTGCGCTAATCGAATTATACATTTTCCCATTCGTTCGGCGAGTTGGCGGATTTTTATTCGGCGAGTTGACGAAAATATTTCCCCTTTCGCACAGACGACACTGTCCCGATAGCCATCGGGACGATAACTATCGGGAACGCAGATTTAATGGTTTTTCACTCCTTATAGTATTTGTTTTTCTTTAGCGAATCGCGCATTTCTCGCTCCGAAGGATATTTCTTTTTCCGTTTTTTGGTAAACAGGTTTGCAATTTTCCTCCACAGTGGAACTCTAACATAATCATCTACATAATCATCGGGGGCACGTAAACCTTCACGAATTAATTTTTCGCGGAACAATAAACGTCGAAATGCACCAATTGCTTCTAATAACTCATTAATTATTAATAATGTAATAATAACAAAGGTTACTTGCATTCCTCTTTTACCCCAATGACTGACAATGAACTTCTCTATCAAAATATTTCTACTTTGATGAAATCCTCCTATTAATTCCTGACTGAGAATAAAGTCAACATATTCTTGTTCTGAAGTAAATAGTGTATCTATAATACAAAAAAACGCCATTGTTAAAAATGTCATACAAAAAACAAATTCACCATAGTAAAAAGCTTTTGGTTTAAATTTCTTTTGTTTTCTGGATTCCATAATATTATTGTTGTAGTGTCTGCTCTAATAGTTGTTCAAATAGTTTGTAACAATTTTCACCTGTGAGACTTTTGAACCGAGATAAAACAATGTTTCGTTTTACTTCATCGTTAAAACGCACGTATAGCACGTTTTACTAAACGCCATTTGCCAAAGTTAGAAAAAGTTTCCACTCAATTGCGCAGACGCTGCTTAAGGCGGAAAGGTTGCGCGGGGTGCTTGCCGATAATAAAACAAGGCCACCCAATCGGGCAGCCTTGCTATTTAAAACTCTGTGTTCTCTCGTTTTCTCTGTGCTCTCTGTGAGATTTATTTCTTCAGCCCCAATTTTTCGACAGCCTCCTCGCGCATCTTGTATTTCAAGATTTTGCCTGCGGCGTTCATCGGGAACGATTTGACGAAATCGATATAGCGCGGAACTTTGTGGCGGGCAAGACGGCCCATAATGAACTCGCGCATTTCGGGTTCGCTGATTTCCTCGCCCTCTTTCAGGATTATGCAGGCCATTGCCTCCTCGCCGTATTTCTCGTCAGGAACGCCGATAACCTGAACGTCCTTCACCTTCGGGTGTGTATAGATAAACTCCTCAATCTCTTTAGGATAGATGTTCTCGCCACCGCGGATAATCATATCTTTCAAGCGGCCTGTGATTTTGTAGTTTCCGTTCTCGTCAACGCAGGCAAGGTCGCCGCTGTGCAGCCAACCGTCAGCGTCAATGGTCTGCGCGGTGGCTTCGGGCATCTTGTAGTAGCCTTTCATCACGTTGTAGCCTTTGGCGCAGAACTCGCCGTTGGTGTTGGCGGGAACCTCAAGGCCCGTTTCGGGGTCAACCACCTTGCAGCGCACGTGCGGGAAGGCATAG
>JAGCFC010000077.1 GCA_017650325.1 Salinivirgaceae bacterium
ACTCGCCAAATGTTCTTGATACGTCGTTGAAAATCTTTGCCATTTTTGTTGCGTTTTTCGGAATAAAAAAAATTTTGCAATGATACGGAATTTGGTTGGTTCTGATAGCCGTCGGCGCGGATTTTTTTCGGCAAAAAGGCAACTGTTTGCTAATCCGTGCAAAATGATAATTTTGTAGAAAAAAATATCGATATGAGAAAACTTTTGTGGTCAACATTTGGCGTTGCATTGATTTCGATGGTGTTTGCAGGGTGCAAAAAAGAAGAAGAACCGACATATATGGTTCAGGTTACTGCCACCGAAGGAGGAACTGTTGAAGGTCAAAATGGCGAATACAAAGAAGGTGAAACAGTTGTGTTTACAGCTGTTCCTGCCGCGGACTATTACTTTACCCAATGGAGCGATGGCAGCACCGACAATCCGCGCAAAATAATAATACATAAGTACGATGTGAACATTGAAGCTCAATTCGAAGAGTTGTTTACAGCGACAGGTGCTTTTGGAAACCAAAATTATGTTGATTTGGGTCTTGAAAGCGGTACGCTTTGGATAACTTGCAATTTGGGTGCTACCGATCCTTGGGAGTATGGCGGTTATTATGCCTGGGGCGAAACCCAAACAAAAGACTTTTACGGTTGGGAGACTTATAAGTATTGCAAAGGCTCGTTCGAAACTCTTACAAAATACTGCTCAGCTGCTGAATATGGTTTTAATGGTTTTACCGACACTCTA
Source organism: Salinivirgaceae bacterium (assembly GCA_017650325.1). GTDB lineage: Bacteria > Bacteroidota > Bacteroidia > Bacteroidales > SZUA-534 > RUG13583. Next base: position 733 of record JAGCFC010000077.1, read on the forward strand.
GGAATCCTATTGCCAGAAGACGATGCCGCCACAGCAGTGTTAGGTTCTGATTTTTCAATGCCAACTTCTGCCGATTGGAAAGAACTCGGCAGTCAATGTTATTGGGTTTGGACCGACAATTACATTGAAAAAAATGTAGCAGGACGCATTGTTTATAAAGCAAAAGTTGCAAGTGATAAAGGAAAAAGATGGAGAATGGGGGAAAGTGAGGGAGCAGAGCCAGTGTCAGCGTCTTATTCTTTGTCTGATACTCATATTTTTCTTCCAGCTGCTGGCTATATTGGTGGTTTGGAATATCAGGGCGGTTCAGATCTCTATAATGCTGGTTGCGAAGGTGTTTATTGGTCTTCGTACTTTATGGGAGGAAACGCTCCGTATGGTGCGAGAGTCTGCAACTTCGATTGCAATAATTACTTGAGTCCTAATGGCAATGGTATCCGCAGCTATGGGTTCTCCGTTCGCCCCGTTCGTCGAAAATAATCAGGCAATTTCTAAAAACACAAATGCCTGCATCCGTTGTTAGGGTGCAAGTCTTTTTTTTGTGGGATTAGTTTATTCACCTATTTAATTTGGTGCCAAAAACGTGAGAAAAATCACATTTTTCATACCAAAAATGTGAAAAAAATCACATTTTCGGCACCAAACGATGTAAAAACGCCATAAAAAAACGCCCCAAGCCCGAAGGCGAGGAGCGTTTCCATTTATAAACATTTTAAAACTAATTATCCAATAACCACTCTTGTCCAGTTGTGTTTGTCGGGCTCGGTGCCGTACTGGATTCCGCGCAGCAGGTTGTAAAGCTTCGTCGATACCGGACCGGGCTTGCCGTCCTTCGAGAAGACGAAGGTTTTCTTCTGCTCAAGGTCGTCAATCTTCGAGATTGGCGAGATAACAGCTGCTGTTCCGCAGGCTCCTGCCTCCTCGAATGTTGCAAGCTCATCTTCCGGAATCTGGCGGCGCTCAACCGTCATTCCAAGATCCTCGGCAAGCTGCATAAGGCTCTTGTTGGTGATTGATGGCAGAATCGATGACGACTTCGGTGTTACGTAAGTGTTATTCTTGATACCGAAGAAGTTAGCCGCACCGCACTCGTCCATATATTTCTTCTCTTTTGCGTCGAGATAGAACTCGCAGGCATAACCCAGATCGTGAGCCATTTTGTTGGCACGCAAGCTGGCGGCGTAGTTACCACCAACCTTGTAGATACCTGTGCCGAGCGGAGCCGAACGGTCGAACTCGCGGATAATCACATATGGGTTGCAGGCAAAACCGCCTTTGAAGTACGGTCCAACCGGAGTTGCGAAAATCAGAAACAGATATTCCGATGCCGGGTGAACACCCACTTGTGCGCTTATGCCGACAAGCAGCGGACGCAGATAGAGAGTGGCGCCTGTCTCGTAGGGCGGAATGAAGCGCTCGTTGAGGCGGACCACCATATCAATCATCTTATTGAAAGTTTCGGTTGGCAACTCGGGCATCAGAATGCCGCGGCATGTCGATTGCAATCGGGCTGCGTTCTCATCAGAACGGAAGACTCGCACCTTGCCGTCGGGGCAACGGTATGCCTTCAAGCCTTCAAAGGCTTCCTGTCCGTAGTGGAGGCAGGTGGCAGCCATGTGCATCGGGATTGTTTCTTCGGAGCAAACTTCAATTTCGCCCCATTTGCCGTCGCGATAGTAGCAACGAACATTGTAGTCAGTCTTTCTGTAGCCAAATCCTATGTTGGCCCAATCAATGTTTTCCATAACTCAAATTTTTGTTCTTTCTGAAAAAATCCACCAAAATTAGAAATTTTAACAATAGGTTGAACCTTAAAGTTTGGAGTTTGACGAATAATAAAATAGTTAACATCGGCAGGTACGTTTACCGTTCCTGTAAGTTTACACTCTTTATCATATTCTATGACAACGTATTCATTTGCGTCTATTGACAAATTTGTAATTAACTGACAATCCTATATTTACTCCATAATTCATGATTTCCGGATATGTTTTTTTGCTAACCCACAACGGCACAACCGAACCAAGTTGCATTCCTACTTTCAGTTTCTCTCCGCCCAAACGGAAAAAAGCGGTTGGCTCAAATGTAAGATAGCCTTTTTTATAATGACGGTATGGTTTGTCACATTCATCCGTAATGCTCGCATACAAACTTGCCAATCTGGCACTTACGCCTCTCTCAAAATGGTATTTTCCTGTGCCGTTTCTGCCGTAATTGAATTGTCCGAAAAGAATGCCATAATTTGTGCTAATATCATAACAGTCATCCTCTACATCACTATATTCCCAGCCTGCGCCATATCCTAAGCCTGTATATGCCTCAATTACACGGTTATTGCGAAGATTGCGAAACGTGCCAACTGCGCCTTCAATGCTTGAATATCCATTAAAAAAGCTGGTTTCGTAAACGGCATGCCCTTGCACAGCGATTTGGTCTGTAAGGCCGTAAGACAAGGAAGTGTATGCTCCAATATGAGGACATATCCCTGCATTCAAGCGCATTTCGCCTTTTCCTGAAATCAGCGGAATGTCTGTCATTGATGGACCATACGCGCAGCCTGAAAGGAAAAACGCTCCAATTATTATTATAATCAGTTGTTTTTTCATATTCCTTCCAAGAACTTATTTAACCGACAATCTGTAACTAAAATTGATGGCAAAATGTATGTAATCATATTCAAAATCACCCGAATCCGAAGCAATCTCAAGTGGTATAATACCGCTCAACATGGCTCCAACCTTGAAATTATCACCGCCAAGAGCCGAATAAAATGATGGCTCTAAAGCAATATGCCGTTTTTTGTAATATTCGCTACGTTTGCTTATATAGTGGTCGACAACTCTGAAATCTGAAAATTCACATTTCAAACTCAGCCCCCGTTCAAAATGGCATGTGCCTGTTCCAATTTTCCCATAATTGAATTTCAGGAAATATTGCATATAGATTGCGGCTAAATCAACTTCTTTATACTCAATATTTTCATAACAAAAATGACTGCTGCCAAATCCGGTACCAACAAATAATTCTATAACCGATTTATTTGTTAACTGTTTGTGTTTGCCCAATGCCCCAGATGCTCCGTGGAAGTAGTTGTCTGAATCCAAGTCACAAAATCTCGAAGTTATGCCATGACATTGGATAGATATGTCTTCTGTAATTCCGTATGTAATTGTTGTTGTAGAACTTAAAGGCATAAGGCCCGGCGAATTCACACTAACACTTACTCGCAAATCATTTTTTTTCGATAGTAATGATACGTCTTCTTTCGTAGGCATATATTGGGAAAAAGCCAAGGAAGTATGCAGTAATATTAAGACAGCCAATGCTAAGTGTCTCTTTTTCATGTTATTTAAAGTCTGGCGTTTGTCGAATTATAAAATAGTTAACATCGGCAGGTACGTTTACCGTTCCTGTAAGTTTGCACTCTTTATCATATTCAATGACATAACTCATGCATTTATCAACAGGTAGATTCAAGAAGCAAGTGCAATTTTAATTGAAATGTTTAAAGAATTCACGCAGAGGGGAAGAGAAATTGAGTTTTTCTCTAGGCCGTCTGTTTAATTTTGTCTGAATATCAGACACAAAAGAGTCATTCAAAGACCAAATATTTGTGTTTTTAGGGATGTATTGTCGAATAAGTTTGTTAGCGTTTTCTATTTCGCCCCATTTGTCGTCGCGATAGTAGCAACGAACATTGTAGTCAGTCTTTCTGTAGCCAAATCCTATGTTGGCCAATCAATGTTTTCCATAACTCAAATTTTTGTTCTTTCTGAAAAAATCCACCAGAATTAGAAATTTTAACAATAGGTTGAACCGATTAAACGGCGATTTGTGTGCCGAAAAATCGGTTAATCGGGTGGTTTCCGGCTAACCTTTCGCCAACAATTGCGTAAAAAAGTATTTGGTACTTTTATATGCGCCAATATAAACAATGTGAAATTGTTTGATATTCAATATGAAACTGATAACAAAATCCTTGATTGCATTTCTGGCGGCAACAACATTTGTCTGCTGCGACGATAAATCGGAAACGGAAATCGAACCTGAGCCGACTCCCGTCAAACAAGACACAGCCGTTGTCGAACCCGAATATAATGGTGTTTACGTCGATGGCCGGTATCTGAAAAGCGCCGATGGCAAAACGCTTACTCTGCACGGCTTTGCGCAGACTTATAGTCCGTGGTTCAACGAGCAGATGAGCAAGTGGAACAACTACGATGTTGAGGCGTGCCTGAGTTATAACCAGGGCTTGATTGACGATATTTTACGTGCCGGTTGGGCAATGGATTTCGTCCGCCTGCACATGGACCCTTATTGGAGCAACAAGCCAGGTGTGCAGACCACAGGCGAGAACGACATTTCGGCTTTCGACGAGGATCGGTTTAAGCAGTATCTCGACGATGTTTTTGTACCAATGGCCAAATACATTATTAAAAATGGTATGTATGTGGTGATGCGGCCTCCGGGTGTTTGTCCGCACACTATCAAGGTTGGCGACAATTATCAGAAGTATCTGCTGAAGGTGTGGAACATTGTCTCGAAGAACAAATATCTGAAAAACAATCCGATGGTGATGTTCGAACTGGCAAATGAGCCGGTCGATGTTGTTGGCACCGACGGCACAAAGGGCAGTTGGTCGCAAAGTCAGTTCGACGCTTGCAAAGATTATTTCCAGGCCATTGTCGACAAGATGCGCGGCAACGGATGCAAAAACGTGCTGTGGATTCCGGGCCCGGCCTATCAGGGCAATTATGCCGGTTTTGCAAAAAATCCGGTTACGGGCGAGAACATTGGCTACGCCGTACACGTTTATCCCGGGTGGATGGGCAGCGATGGCGAGAATCCCGACCACGGCGACATTCAGGATAACGGCGGTTACGAGTCGTTCCAGAAAGGTTGGGACGAGAAGGTGAAGCCCGTGGCCGACATTGCGCCCGTAATGGTGACCGAAATGGATTGGGCACCAGCCAAATACGATAAGTCGTGGGGCAAAGCCTATACCGGCGTGGCCGGTGGTGCCGGATTTGGAGCAAACTTTAAGCTGATTGCCGATAAAACGGGCAATGTGAGCTGGCTGCTTTTCACGTCGCCCGACCTTTTGGCAAGGTTTGTCGATAAGCCGGGAACCGATGGCAGCTACACATTCCTGAACGACCCCGAAGCTTGCCCGTGGCCGTGCTATCACTGGTTTAAAGACTATTCCAGCGGTGTCGAGAACCATGGTAAGGTGACTGGCATTGGAACCAAACTGCCGAGCGTGATTACCAAAGGCGGCAAATTCACAGTGCAGCCGATTTTGAATTATGAAGATGGCTATAAGGTTGTGGCCGAAAAGGGCGATTTCGGGTTTGAGATTGTCAGTGGCGATACTGCGATTAGCAATTTGGGTGGTGGCAAATTTGCTGCTGTCGGTTGCGGAAAGGCTGCCGTGAAAGTGACGCTAACAGCCGACGGAACAACCTATTCGTCGACAATTGATTTCGAAGTAATCGACCCGTTCGATTTTTCGGCGTCGGTTTTCGACCCGAACATTTGGGAAAAAGGCACTTACGATGAGGCAACGCGCGCATTCACCACAGGCCAGTACGGATTTGCCGGATGGCGGTATCCGTCGGGTGCCGATTTCACGGGCAGCCGCTATTTGGTAATCGAACTTGAGAGCAACGAGAGCGGTTCAGGCCTTTCGTTCCGTCTGTTCGACAAGAACAATTACTGGTCCGACCCCGCCATGTTCGATTTCGGTGCTAACCTTCAGCTCAAAATCGACCTTACGGCCATGAAAGACAAAAATGGTGCTAAAATCGACCCGTCGCACATTTACATTGCCGGATTCTGGACGGTAGGTGACAAGCAGGTTGTTGTCAAGGATATTCGGTTCGAAGATTAGGAACGGGCATTCGATAGTTGTTCTTTTGACCGATTACCAATTTTTTACCGATAAGGTTTTGAACAAACAAAACATACCATAAATTTGTAAATGGCAATTTATAAGTAGAACGGATTTATAACATATTGGTTATGTGGATTGTATGTGCTGATTTGGAAGGCGTTTTCGTGCCAGAGGTTTGGATAAATTTCGCAAAAAAGACAGGTATCGACGCGCTGAAACTCACAACCCGCGACATTAAGGATTACGACGAACTGATGCGCTATCGTCTGAAAATTCTCGATGAGCATAATCTTAAAATACAAGATATTCAGGAGGTTATCGCCACAATGAAACCGCTCGACGGCGCGCTTGAGTTTACCCGTTGGCTGCGCAAGGTTACACGGTTTGCCATTGTGTCCGATACTTTTGTCGAGTTTGCCAAACCGCTGATGGAGCAACTCGAGAATCCGTTTCTGCTCTGCCATTCGCTCGAGATTGATGAGACGGGCCGCGTAACCGACTACAAACTGCGCCAGCCCGACCCGAAGCGCCGCACCGTCGAGGCGTTCCAAAGCCTCAAATACAAGGTGCTTGCCTTTGGCGACTCTTACAATGACATCCCCATGGTGGAGTCGGCCGACGTGGGCATTCTCTATTGTCCGCCCGACAACGTTGTCCGCGACTATCCGCAGTTCCCCGTTGCCCGTAACCTTGCCGAGTTGAAGGCGCTGATTGAAAAGTACGTCTGCGAGTAGATAAAAACAGCCAGACCGAACATTGAAGATCGGAGTCTTTAGCATCCGACTTTCGGTTGTTTTTGGCACAAAATTTGCATTTTATAAAAGCAAAAGTATGTCGAAACACTGCGGCAACAGCCAGCCGTGAATCGTTAACTGATTATCGCATTACGAATTACCGACGCAAACATAATTTTGCAGCCTGTTTTCCGAATTCGATATTTAGTTTTACTTTTGCACGAATTTTTTAGGCTTGGTATGGATTACACAATTCCAATCAACGATTTAAAAGAAGGAAGGCACCATTACGAGTTTCAGGTTGCCGACAAGTTCTTTGAAGCATTTCCGGAGTCGGAGGTAAAAAAGTGCTCGATAAATGTTGGTATAGACCTCACAAAGCGTAGCAACGGCGTCGATGCAGTTTTCAATCTGACAGGTAAGGCCACTGTGATCTGCGACCGCTGCCTCGATGAGTTTGAGATGCCGATTGAGCAATCGGGACATCTTTTCTTCGAACAAGGCGACGAGCCTGGTGAGGTGTCGGACGAATTGGTGATGATTTCGCGCAACGATACACATATCGACATGCGGCAGTACATCTATGAGTTCATCAGCCTTGCCATACCAGCACAGAAGTACCATCCCGAAGACGAGAACGGCCATTCGGCCTGCGACCCGGAGATGATTGAACGGCTTAACAAAATTAAAGTGAACCAGTCCGACAGTCAGGCAACTGACCCGCGCTGGGATAAATTGAAGGATTTGATTAACAATTAATAATTACTAAAAATGGCACATCCAAAACACAGACACTCTAAGGAAAGAGGTCGCAAGAGAAGAACTCACTACAAGGCAGTTGCACCAACTGTAGCTGTATGCTCAAACTGCGGTGCACCCGTTGAATATCACCACGTATGCCCTGAGTGCGGCTACTATCGTGGCAAATTGGCAATCGAGAAAACCGTTGCCTAACAGGCTGCCTTGACAGCGAGAATGAACCTTGACTAACAAAAATTGCTCAAAAATGAGAATCGGAGTTGACATAATGGGAGGAGATTTTGCGCCCGAAGCAACCGTTTTGGGGTCGATTCTGGCGCAGAAAGTGCTTCCTGCTGATGTTAAATTGGTGCTGTTCGGTCCGAAAGACAAAATCGAGGCCATCTGCCAACGCGAGAATTTCGACGCAAGTCAGTTCGAGATTGTTGACGCACAGGAGGTTATCGAGATGGGTGACCATCCCGCAAAGGCTTTCACAGCCAAACCGAACTCAAGCATCACCGTTGGTTTCGGCTATCTTCAGAAAAAGCTGATAGACGGATTCGCAAGCGCCGGAAGCACCGGAGCAATGCTCGTTGGCGCAATGTACACAATCAAGGCCATTCCGGGAGTCATCCGGCCGTGCATCTCGAGTGAGATGCCGCAGTTCGAGGGCACGCCTACGCTGCTGCTCGATGTGGGCCTCAACGCCGACTGCCGTCCCGACGTGCTCTACCAGTACGCACAAATCGGTTCAGTCTACGCAAAACAGATGTACGGCATCGAAAACCCGAAGGTGGCTCTGCTCAATATCGGAGCTGAGCCTACAAAGGGTAACCTTGTCACAAAGAGCACCTATGAGGCTATGGCCGACACGAAGGATTTCAACTTCATCGGCAACATCGAGGGCAACCAACTGCTGGGCAACTGCCCGGCTGACGTAGTCGTAACGGACGGTTTCACAGGTAACATCGTTCTGAAAGAGGCCGAAGGTCTTTACAAGATTATCCGTAAGAAGGGCCTCACCGACGAATTCTTCGAGAAGTTCAACTTCGAAAACACCGGTGCTGTTCCAGTGCTGGGTGTTAACGGAATTGTCCTCATCGGCCACGGCATCTCGAACGACAAGGCAATTAAGACAATGATTCTGCAAACCAAAAGGATGATTGAAGCAAAGGTTTCAGAAAAAATCTGCGAATTGTATAAGTAATGTCAGAAAAAATTCGAGCAAAAATTTCCGGCATTGGAGCGTACGTACCTGATTATGTGCTAACCAATGAGGAGTTGAGCCGAATGGTTGATACCAACGATGAGTGGATAACCACTCGTGTGGGTATCAAGGAACGCCGTATTCTCAAAATTGACGGCGAAGGCTCTTCATATATGGGCGAACGTGCTGTGCGCCAACTATTTGAAAAAACAGGCACAAACCCTGACGAGATTGATTTGGTGCTGTGCGCTACCGTAACACCCGATATGCCTTTTCCGGCAACGGCAAGCATAATCGCCGACAAGGTGGGCATCAAGAACGCAATGCATTTCGATATAAATGCTGGTTGCTCGGGATTCATCTACACACTGATTACAGCCAAAATGTACGTTGAGTCGGGGCAGTTCAAGAAAGTGCTGCTCGTGACTGCAGAAAAGATGTCATCAATCGTTGATTGCACCGACCGCACCACCTGTCCGCTCTTTGGCGACGGCGCTGCAGCAATGCTCATCGAGCCATCGGACGACGGAACAGGCGTTATCGATTTCATCGCGCAAAGCGACGGCGTTGGCCGCAACTACCTCTATATGAAAGCTGGCGGCTCGTGCCATCCGGCATCGGATGAAACAATTGCAAACCGTGAGCATTTTGTGTATCAGGAGGGCCGCACAGTGTTCAAATACGCTGTAACCCACATGGCCGAAGCTTCGGTTGATGTTATGAAACGCAACGGCATTACAGCCGACACTCTGGCATGGCTGGTTCCACATCAAGCCAACCTGCGAATAATTGACGCTGTGGCGCGTCAGATGGACCTTTCGCCCGAAAAGGTGATGATCAACATTCAGAAATATGGCAACACCACGTCGGCAACAATTCCACTCTGTCTGCACGAATGGGAAAACCGTCTGCACAAAGGAGACAACCTGATTCTGTCGTCGTTCGGAGCGGGCTTTACATGGGGCGCCATCTATCTTAAATGGTCGTATAACGGATAATAGCAATTGCATGATCAATAACAAAAAAACGCGCCTTGTGCGCGTTTTTTTTGTTTTAACGGGTCATTGAATAAAAATGGGGCACCGATTTGTACAAACCAGTCCCCCACTCTTTCTTTCAATCAAACCTCCATTAACAGTCTGACTATCGGAGTTAATCATCACTCTCCATCGGGTCGAGCATATTACCGCCCTCAAAATCATCATCGGACTCAACTGCCTGCACCTCCTCTTTTTTGCGCGGTTTCCACTGACCTCCGTTCAAGGCATAGGTTACTAAATTCTCGTTATTGATCAGAAAATCAGCAATCTCATCGGTCAGTTTGATTGATGTATTGTGCGACAAAAGATTGAGTTTGAGTCCGGTCTCATCATCCACAACTGTAAAATACAGCGAAACATCGCCTTTGGATGACAATGCGTTTTTCAGCAGATCGACATTCACCTTGTTCAAATCCTGAAGCTTGATATTAATGTTCAGTTTCTTCACAAAGCTATCTCTTATGTTACTCAACAGATTAACGCTGGCAATGTGCAACTCAAGCGGCCTATTGCCGTCCTTGTCGGGGAAACGGCGTTCTTCTACACGAGCCTTAATGAAAAGTGAGTTGTTCTTTTTAATCAGTTTACCATAGCTTTCATAATCCTTGTCGAAGAGAGAGATTTTCAATCCTCCATTATAATCCTCAATGAAAAAAGACATGAACGGACGACCTTTCTTAGTAAGCCCGTCATAAACATCGGTAACGAGTCCGCCAAACGACACATCGCGGTTGGCAAAAGATGTCAGGTTTTCCAACTCTTTAGGCGACACGTTGCAGAAATTCTCAAGATCGAATTTGAACGGATCGAGCGGATGCGCAGATAGATAGATACCCACAAGATCTTTTTCGAGATTGAGTTTCTCGAGAAGCGGAATTTCAGGCAAATCAGGGATATGAGGGTGCGGGATGGCAATTGCCTCGCTCATGGAGCCAAACAGCGTATTGGTGTTGTTCTGTTTGTCGACCTGGTAATTGTTGCCATATCGCACCAAAGTGTCGAGAAAACGCTCCTCGCCAGAATCACCCATGAATAATTCGCGTTTTATTCCGAATGTATCAAATGCACCTGCAATGGCGAGGCTCTGAATGGTTTTTGAATTGCACGTTGCCAAACTTATGCGCTCCACAAAATCGAATATATCTTTGAATTTGCCATTGGTCTGACGTTCTTTGACAATGGCATCGACGGCAGCGCCGCCCACACCCTTGATACCTCCCAATCCAAACCGTATCTCGCCTTTTTTGTTTGCCGTGAAGTTCATCTCCGACTCATTGATATCGGGCCCTTTGACAAGAATCTTCATGGCCTTGCACTCCTCCATGAACTTCTGCACATCTTTGATATTATCACGGCTCTGAGTAAGGTTTGCAGCCATGTACTCAGCAGGATAATGCGCCTTCAGATAGCCTGTCTGATAAGCCACCCAAGCGTAGCAGGCGGCGTGCGATTTGTTAAACGCGTATGATGCGAATTTCTCCCAATCGGCCCATATCTTAAGCAGAATTGTCTCGTCATGGCCATTCTTCTTTCCGCCTTCAATAAATTTAGGTTTCAGCATGGCCAGCATGGCGGCAATCTTCTTACCCATGGCTTTACGCAGCGTGTCGGCCTCACCTCGTGTAAAGCCTGCAAGCAAACGACTCAACAGCATCACTTGCTCCTGATAAACGGTAACTCCATAAGTATCCTTTAGATACTTCTCCATAACAGGGATATCATAGGTGATTTCCTCCTTACCCTGCTTACGGCGAATGAACTGCGGAATGTAATCCATCGGGCCCGGACGATAAAGGGCGTTCATGGCAATCAAGTCGGTTATCTGCGTAGGCTGCAGCTCACGCAAATATTTCTGCATTCCAGGGCTTTCGAACTGGAACGTACCGATAGTTCGCCCCTCGCTATAGAGTTTGTATGTCAGCTTATCATTGATTGGTATATGATCGATATCCACATCTATGCCACGTGTTTTCTTCACGTTGGCAATGGCCTCTTTGATGAGCGATAAAGTGCTCAATCCCAAAAAGTCCATCTTGATTAAGCCAACGCTTTCGACAACGTGTCCATCATATTGTGTTACAACAACATCCTGGTTGGTTTTACGATCTTTAACTGTACAAACCGGCGCAAATTTGGTAAGGTCGTCGGCACCAATAATGACACCGCAGGCGTGAATACCAATCTGGCGGTTGGTATCCTCCAGTTCCTGAGCATAGGTCAGAATTGAAGGAATTGCCTCGGCCGATTCGCCAAGTTGTATATCGTCAGTATCGTGCCCCTCCAAAAGCTTTTGAAAATCAGGTATGTATTTATAACAGTTTTTCAAGTTCACCTTTGGCATTTTTTTCGGGAGCTCCTTCTCAACGGCTTTCACCAAGTTTTCAGGGAAATCACGTTCCGGAACGAGTCCTTTTATCTTATTCGAAATGGAAAGCGGAATACTCTGAACTCGGCAAACATCGGCAAGAGACGATTTTGTGGCCATGGTGCCATACGTGATGATATGCGCCACCTTCTCGGCACCATATTTCTGTGTAACCCATTCCAGCACCTTGCCACGGCCTTCATCGTCGAAGTCCACGTCAATATCGGGGAGCGAGATACGGTCTGGATTGAGGAAACGCTCGAACAGCAAGTCATACTCTAGCGGGTCGAGATCGGTAATACGCAGGCAATAGGCCACCACCGAACCGGCTGCCGAACCACGGCCCGGGCCCACGCTCACGCCAAGTTCCTCGCGGGCGGCACGGATGTAGTCCTGCACAATGAGGAAGTAGCCCGGGAAACCCATCGTCTTCATGATGTGAAGTTCAAAAGTGATGCGTTCGGTCTGCTCGTCGGTCAATTTGTCGCCATAGCGTTTATTTGCGCCATCCCATGTGAGTTTTGCCAAATAATCAGCCTCAAGTTTTATTCGATATAACTTATCGTAACCTCCTAATTTCTTGATTTTTTTCTCTGCTTCCTCCTGACTCAATACAACTTCGTGCTTTTCATTCTGAGTAAATTCATCGAAAAGGTCTTTCTCCGTGAATTTTTGGCGATACTCCTCTTCGGTGCCAAAATCCTCAGGAATAGGAAATTTCGGCATTATCGGGTCGGAATCGATGCTGTAAACCTCAACCTTGTCGGCAATTTCCTGCGTGTTGGAAAGCACCTCAGGCATATCGGAGAATATTACAGCCATCTCAGCAGGCGTTTTCAGCCACTCCTGCTTAGTATAGTGCATGCGGTCAGGATCATTAAAGTCCTTGCCGGTACTAAGGCATATAAGGCGGTCGTGAGCCTCTCCGTGCTCCTCTTCGACAAAGTGCACGTCGTTAGTGGCTATCAGTTTTATATTATGCTTTCTGGCAAACTCAATCAGCACCTTGTTCACCTCCTGCTGACGCTCAAATGTTGTGCGGTCGGCATTTGGCTTGTCGGTCTGGTGACGCTGCATCTCAAGATAATAATCGTCGCCGAACAATTCTTTGAACCACAGGACCGACTGCTCAGCACCTTGAATGTCGCCATTCATAATCTTCTGGGGGACCTCACCACCCAGACAGGCCGAGCAGCAGATTATGCCGTCGTGGTGTTTCTCAAGCAGTTCGTGGTCGATACGGGCATTGTAATAGTAACCTTCGGTAAACGCCTTCGAGCTAAGAACACACAAGTTCTTGTATCCGGTCTTGTTTTTAGCCAACAAAATAAGGTGCCAGCCGCGTGTGTCTTTCTCAAATCGTGACGTATGCGCACAATAGGCCTCTATGCCTATGATGGGCTTAAACGGGATGAACGCCTCGGCCTTTGCTTTCAGTTCTTCAAGTTTCTTTTGTAATTCGGCTTTTTTTGCCTCATCGATCTCTTTTTCAATATCTTCCTGACATTCCTTAACTTTCTTTTTAGGCGCGCCGTTAATCTTACCCGCAGTATCAACTAAATCTTTGATACCAAACATGTTACCATGATCAGTCAGTGCCATGGCATGCATGTTGTTGGCCATGCATTTATTTATCAGGTCAGGCACCTTCGACATTCCATCGAGAATGGAATAATGTGAGTGGACATGCAGATGAGTGAAGGTAACATTTTTTAGATCAACAGGCTGTGTAATTACCGGCTCCGGTTTCTGTTCTACTTTTGGTGCTTCAAACGATTCGAACTCGACCTTTTCCGGCTTAATCGGGTCCGGATTGCAGCGTTTAAACTCTTCAATATCGGCATCACTAATGTTCAGTTGTTTTGCGCCAATCACACCAATGCGTACCAACTCGAGGAAGCAGCGGGTTGTTGCAACCACATCGCCAGCGGCGTTGTGAGCGTCCTCGAACGGTTCGCCGAACAACTTTTGGTGCAGTTCGGCAAGATTGGGCCACTTGGGTTTGCCATCTTTCATAATGGCACAGAAACCAGTCGAGCTCTCTTTGGTACAAAGCGTTTTTACTGATTCCAAGGCGTTTGGCATGTTGCGACGCAGATATTCGCATCCTACTATGTTCTTGTCAAACTCTACGTTGTGGCCCACCACCATTGTGGCCTTTTGCAGGTCGGCGGTAAACTCTTGCAGCACAAAATCTAGGTCGCGGCCTATTTCAATCGCTTTCTCAGTTGTGATGTGATGCACATCTTTGGCTACATGCTCAGGAATGACAAAACCATCGGGCTTGACAACATAATTCTTGGCAAAAAGGAACTTCCCGTTCAGGTCGTGGCATTGCCATGCCAATTGAACGAGTCGCGGCCAGTTTTCGAAATTGGTCAGTGGCGCCTTATAGTTGGCAGGCAACCCAGTTGTCTCAGTGTCAAAGATTAAGAACATAGCGAAGTTTGTGTTTTTAAAGTTTTTAAATATAAATGTTTGGAGGTTGGGAAAAACCGATGTTGATAAATTTTGGGCGTTGAACCGGCCTATTTTTATCAACAAAACGGTGGAAACGCCGCCCTGCATGTTTTGCAGCATATCGCAACCTGATTCCGCTACCAGCCAAACTGATTATTGGGCGCAATAATAGAAGCGACCTATGCAAGATTGCAGCAGAGGTTTGAAAAAAACAGAAAAAAAGTGGATTTTTCCGCCGATTATCTTCGAATCACGTCGGCGAGCAGGGCTTCTTTGTCAATGGGTACAACGCCGACCTTTTCGCAGACTAATCCGCCAGCGATGTTGGCTATTTGCGCTGTTGCAACCGGTGGCAAGCCAGCAGCCATGCAGCATGCGGCCACGCTGATAACGGTGTCGCCTGCACCCGACACATCGGCAATGTCGCGAATCTCGGCAGGTGTGCGGGAATATCCGTCGCCGTCGGTGATGAACACGCCCAACTCCGACAATGTAACCATTACATGGCTAGCGCCAAGCTTGCGTTTCAACATTTGCGCAGCCTCGTTGAGCGCTTCGAAATCGCCTTTGGCAATGGTTATTTTAAGACCTTCGCAAATCTCCTTGAAATTTGGTTTAAACAGCGTTACGCCCCTATAGTTGTCGAAATTGCGCTTTTTGGGATCGACAAGTGTAGGAATACCCGACTTATTTGCCAGGCTCACAACATGTTCAATCACTGCAGGGGTGATGTTGCCCTTGTCGTAATCTTCGAAAATTACGGCATCGAAACGATTGGAGGCAAACAGATTGTCGATATGTTCAATAAATTGATGTTCAAGAGTTTCGGTAAGCGGAGCCGTCAATTCATCGTCAATGCGCAGCAGGTGTTGGTTGCTGCTGATGACACGTGTTTTTACGGTTGTTTTACGCTCGTCGGATTTAATAATGCCGTTGGTTGGCAGTCCGCTCTGTTTCAACAGATTGCACAGCAGCTGGCCTTTCTCGTCGTTGCCTATCACAGCGCACATGAGCGCATTGGCGCCCATTGCCTTGATGTTGAGTCCCACATTGGCCGCTCCGCCAAGCCGCTCCTCATGGCTTTTGATGGAGATGACAGGCACCGGAGCCTCCGGCGAAATCCGATCGACCTTGCCCCACATGTAGGCGTCTACCATTACATCGCCAACAACCAGAATGTTAAATTGGTTGCATCGGGCAAATGCGTCGGTAATCAATTGCGCCTGACTCATAACAATGTGGTTTTAATATACTTTGAAGCCGATTATCTTACGTACTTCTTTGAGCGTAGCCGATGCGCTTTCACGGGCTTTTTCGGCACCCTGACGGGCTATCTTGTCGAGCAGCTCGGTGTTGCTTGAATATTCGAGAATGCGCTCGCGGATTGGCGCAATGGTCTTCACAATATCTTCAGCCAACTGCTTTTTCATATCGCCGTAGCGAAGTGTGCAGTCGTTCCATTTCTCATCGAAATACTTGTAAGTGTCG
>JAGCFC010000078.1 GCA_017650325.1 Salinivirgaceae bacterium
GCCGGTTTCGGCACCGAGCGCATAGAGGATGAGCTGAAGCAGATTTTTCCGCAGGCCAACATCGCCCGCCTTGATACTGACACAACCCGCACCAAACACGGCGGCGAGAACATCATCCGCGACTTTCAGGAACGCCGCATCAACATACTCATTGGCACGCAGATGGTGTCGAAAGGTCTCGATTTCGGCCACGTGAGCATTGTGGGCATTCTGAACGCCGACAATATGCTCAGCTTCCCCGATTTCCGCGCCTACGAGCGCAGCTTCCAGCTGATGGCGCAGGTGAGCGGCCGCGCGGGGCGCAAAGACAAGACTGGCAAGGTGATTATCCAGACATCGAACCCCGAAAACAGCATCATCCGCCAGGTGGTGGCCAACGACTATCAGGCAATGTACGACACGCAGATGGCCGAGCGCACGCAGTTTTTCTATCCGCCCGTGTGCCGGTTCATCTACATCACGCTCAAGCACCGCGACCGCCAAGTGGTGAACGACGGTGCCAGCCATCTTTTCGGGCAAATCAGCAAGATAAGCGGACTGGTTGCTCTTGGCCCGACAGTGCCTCCCATCAATCGGATTCAGAACCTCTATCTTGTTAATATTCTGATAAAATTGAGCAAGACCGACACCACACAAATCAAAAACAACATCCAGTCGGCAATCGACAATTTCCTTGCCATTCCGCAATTCAAGAATGTACAGGTGGTGGCCAATGTGGACCCGATGTGAGTTTTGTCGGTTCCGCGTCATGAATTGGATTTTTGCACTTTCGGCATGCAATTCATCTTTAGCCGACAACAACAATTTTATTCTTATTTTTGCCGAAATTTTGCAAAACAGAGTGTTTGGAAACTTTCAATCACTCAATTAATCTGTTAATCAATAAATCAGTATATGAACACACTACTCGAAAAACTTGAAGCAATAAAAATCCGATTTGAGGAGACGGCACAGCAAATAACTGACCCTGAGGTTATTGCCGACGTGAAGCGGTTTGTGAAACTCAACAAGGAGTACAAGCACCTTGAGCCGATTGTTGAGGTTTACAAGAAATACAAAACGCTGATTTCCAATATTGAGGAAGCCCGCAACATCCTTAACACCGAAAAGGACGAGGAGATGCGCGAAATGGCCAAAATGGAACTCGACGAGAACGAACCGAAGGTGGCGCCTATGGAGGAGGAAATCAAACTGCTGCTTTTGCCGTCGGATCCGGAAGACGATAAGAACGCCATTCTCGAAATCCGTGGCGGAACGGGCGGCGACGAGGCCGCGCTGTTTGCTGGCGACCTTTTCCGTATGTACACCAAATACTGCGAATCGAAAGGCTGGAAGATTGAAGTGTCGAGTTGCAGCGAGGGAGCAAGCGGCGGCTACAAGGAGATTGTGGCCCGCGTGACAGGCGCAAGTGTTTATGGAACACTGAAATACGAGTCGGGAGTGCATCGCGTGCAGCGTGTGCCCGTGACCGAGACTCAGGGCCGTGTCCACACTTCGGCGGCAACGGTGGCCGTGCTGCCCGAGGCCGACGAGTTCGACGTGCAGATTAACGAGGGCGAAATCAAGTGGGACACCTTCCGTTCGAGCGGCGCCGGCGGTCAGAACGTGAACAAGGTGGAGTCGGGTGTGCGCCTGCGCTACAACTGGAAGAACCCAATCACAGGCGTTGTTGACGAGATTCTGATTGAGTGTACCGAAACCCGCGACCAACCAAAGAACAAGGAACGCGCCTTGAGCCGCCTTCGCACCTTCATTTACGACAAGGAGCACCAAAAATATATCGACGACATTGCATCGAGGCGCAAGACAATGGTTTCAACTGGCGACCGATCGGCCAAGATTCGCACCTACAACTATCCGCAGGGGCGCATCACCGACCACCGCATCAACTACACAATCTATAATCTCGACGCCTTTGTGAACGGCGACATTCAGGACTGCATCGACCACCTGATTGTGGCTGAAAACGCAGAACGGCTTAAGGAAGCGGATTTGTGATAACAAACATAAAGTGCTAACTTTGAGGATAAAAGCGATTTTAATTTGATGAAATTATGAATGCCAACCTTTTCAAAACCACCGTTGCCGCTTTGGCGCTGCTTGTTACTTTCAACGCATGCAAAGAAAAAGATGAAAAACTACAATTTCCATCGGAGGATATTAAACTGTTAGTTGAAGACGGAATGGTTTTTACCAATTTGGAAGATATTGCAAATGTTGATTTTTTCAGTGGAACCCCTAATGGAATGAAGCCATATCTTTATATGGGAACATCGCCCGACAGTTGTGATAATTACAGAATAGATATAGATGATATTAAACCATTTAAAAAATATTATTGGTATGTGTTGGTACGCGACTGGAATGATTATTACAACACAGCTCAATCCGAAGTTCGTTCATTCTATTACGCAACTTGCCCGCAGATAACAAAAATATATAACGTTGAAGGCGATTGGGCGGCAATAGTAAAATGGGAACAAAGCGATTATATGAAAGCCTCAAAACTGACTTTAACACCGGATAAAGAATGCAAATATGATAACACCCCAATAGATTTATCTGCAATGACAGATTCTTGCTACATATCGGCCGGTGACGAGTTTGACTCAAAATATGCAGTATATCACCAATGGTGGGATGACACGAAAGCACAATACTATGAGCCTGTTGTTTATGGTTTTAACATAACATTCGATGGAGAAATTGACGGGCACTCATTTAGTGTAACTTCCGACACTGTAAAATACATATTCCTTGACCGGGCCAAATATGCAGCTGACAAATATTTCAACATTTATCGTATGGGGCAAATTGGCAATCGCACTTGGCTGCTTGAAGATTTACGAGGAAGCGTACAAATTGAAGGGACAGACCGAGCAGGTCTGAATTGGTTTCAAATTAATTCCAAATTACTTGTTTCTCCATTAGGTTTTAAAGCGATGGCATATTATGTTGACATTGTTGAAAGTGATAAAGCATTAGCAGAAATAATACCAGCAGGTTTTCACTTGGCTACAGATGATGATTGGCAAGATTTGGAATATACCTATGGCTTAAGAAGAACAAAAACTGACGAATACAAAAAATGGAGTGCTAATTTAGCTTATTATGTGGCGGATAATATTTGGAAAGGTAAGTATACAAATGATACAGTATTTTATGTAGGACAAAAGGAACAATTATTCTATAAACTAATATCCGATAAAGAATGGGAAACGCCAGATTCTGCAAAATCTTTATTAAATGGACAAGGTGGTTTTAATGTAAGACCCTATGGGATAATAGAAAGCGGTGGAATAGGTGGAAAACAGGACGTTTTCAAAGATAATTGCGCAACAGCATACCTTACTACAACAACTAATGGTAAAGACGATAATGGATATCCCATACATTGTATTAGATTCTTTTGGAGCGGAAACACTGGTGTAGCTCGTATTTGGAACATTTGTTCATATCATAATATGTATATGTTTCGTTGTGTAAAAGATGAATAAACTCAAATAAATTTATACATTTTGTCTTAAAACCTAAAGCTCAATAACTTATAACATAAAACCCAATGACCACCAATCTTGAGGAAATAAAGCAACTGATTGCTGATTAAAAGAAATTAAAGCTAAAGATATGACACGTCAAGACATTGTAAATCAGATTACTAAAAAACAGACATTCCTTTGCGTCGGGCTCGATACCGACATTAAGAAAATCCCCGCACATCTGTTGAGCAGCGAGGACCCGATTTTCGCCTTCAACAAGGCCATCATCGACGCTACGGCGCAGTATTGCATCGCCTACAAGCCGAATCTGGCGTTTTACGAGAGTATGGGTGTAAAAGGCTGGATATCATTCGAAAAGACAATAAAATATCTGAAACAGAACTATCCTGAACAGTTCATCATTGCCGACGCCAAACGCGGCGACATTGGCAACACCAGCGCAATGTACGCACGCTCGTTTTTCGAGGAGTTGGACATCGATTCGGTTACCGTGGCACCCTATATGGGCGAGGACAGCGTGAGCCCGTTCCTGACCTACGAGGGCAAATGGGTGATTCTGCTTGCGCTCACAAGCAACAAGGGCTCGCACGACTTCCAACTCACCGCCGATGTCAATGGCGAGCGTCTGTTCGAGAAGGTTCTGCGCACAAGCCAGGCGTGGGCATCGGCCGACCAGATGATGTACGTTGTGGGCGCCACCCAGGGGCGTCTGTTCGAGGATATCCGCCGCATTGTTCCCGACCATTTTCTGCTTGTGCCGGGCATCGGTGCGCAGGGCGGCTCACTCGAGGATGTTTGCCGCTACGGAATGAACTCAAAGTGCGGACTGATTGTCAACTCGTCGCGCGCCATAATCTACGCAAGCAACGGCACCGACTTTGCCGAAAAAGCCGCCGAAGCCGCCCGCAAGGTGGCCGACGAGATGCGGGGTATGCTCGAGAAGTATTGTAAATAAGGACTATACGCCACTATTTGCTATCAACTCGCAAACCTGCGACTAGCAATTTGCTCACTAAATTTGCTCGCAAGTTTGCGAGTTGAGCATCCTGTTTTACTTCTTCTTTACCTCAACTTTTCGTGTTGCGGCAAAATTCTGGTTCCGATAGTCAACGGCTTTTATAACGCTGTCGGCCAGCGAATGGAAATATCCGCCCACAATGCTCGTGTTATCGAGGGCTGCAGGCAAACCATTGTCGCCACCTTCGCAAACGCTCTGCACAATCGGAATCTGACCAAGGAAATTCACGCCTTCGGCCTCAGCCAATCGGCGGCAACCGCCGTTTCCGAAGATAAAATATTTGTTTTCAGGCAGTTCGGCGGGCGTAAACCACGCCATATTCTCAACCAAACCCAAAACAGGCACGTTGATTTTCTCGTTGCGGAACATATTCATTCCTTTCAGAGCATCGGCAAGAGCCACCTCCTGCGGCGTGCTGACAATGATTGCACCTGTAAGCGCAAGCATTTGAATTATTGCAAGATGGATGTCGCCAGTTCCGGGAGGCATATCGATGAGCAGATAGTCGAGTTCGCCCCAAGCGGCCTCCATAATCATCTGCTTGAGAGCGCTGGTTGCCATTGGACCGCGCCACACAAGCGCATCTTTGGCATTAACAAAAAATCCTATCGAGAGCAGCCGCACGCCATACTTCTCGACCGGAACAATCATCTGCTCCTCGTTGGCCATTGGACGGGCATCGTGCAAATCGAACATCAGCGGAATTGACGGACCATAAATATCGGCATCGACCAATCCAACCTTAGCGCCCTTCTGCGCAAGAGCCACCGCCAGATTGACTGCCACCGTCGATTTTCCCACGCCGCCTTTGCCCGAAGCCACGGCAATAATGTTCTTCACGTTGCGCAAACCATTGGGAGCGTCATCCTCGGACTCAGGTTTAGCCTGAACACGAATGTTGCCTCGCACGTTCACGCCCGGGAACGCCGCCTCGAGTGCATCAACACAATTTTGCTTCAGCAAAGCAATATTTGTGCTCTCTTTTTTGCCGATGAGCAGC
This sequence comes from Salinivirgaceae bacterium, assembly GCA_017650325.1. Lineage (GTDB taxonomy): Bacteria > Bacteroidota > Bacteroidia > Bacteroidales > SZUA-534 > RUG13583. Next base: position 5,519 of record JAGCFC010000078.1, read on the forward strand.
GAAAAACTAATGTTTGGCCCGTCGATTTCGAGTCCTTGAACCATTCCCAACTGGATAATGTCTCGTTTAAGTTCGGGATGAACAACCGTCCGCAAAACCCCGAACACCTGTGCTGGTGTTACTTCCATAGTTTTTGTTTATGTGCGGCAAATATAATCAGAAGTTTGCCACACTCTTTTTTTTATGTTTTTTGTCAAACATTTTGGCGATTAAGATTTTTTTGTACTTTTGCACCGCTCTTAAGCAAATGGGGTGCCATAGCTCAGTTGGTAGAGCAAAGGACTGAAAATCCTTGTGTCCCTGGTTCGATTCCCGGTGGCACCACCACAAAAAGAGAACTCTCAAACGGGTTCTCTTTTTTGTTTTTATTAAGTTGCAAACCAAAAAGATAATAGTTTAACTTTACACCAAAACGTTTTTTTAGAGCAACATTTATTTTCAAAACCGATACAAAACGCTAATTATGAAACAAATAACAAACTGGCTTTTTGCCACAGCGGCTTTAGTTATCGCGACAATGTGCACCACCTCATGCAACAAAGACGACGACGATGAGATAATAATTATCAACGACACCACAATTATAAACGAGATAATAAACGATGCCGACACCACGCCGCTCAAATGCGTGGCCCCGCCATTTCTGAAGAAAGGCGACAAAGTTGCACTCATTTCGCCTTCGTACTCAACCCCGATGGAGAACATTGAGAAAGCCGCCGCTGTGCTACGCGGATGGGGACTTGAGCCTGTTATTGGGCCCAATGTTGAGAAACTCGACGCTGGCAAGTTTGCGGGAACAGTGGCCGAGCGCACCGCCGATGTCCGCTGGGCGCTCAAAGACCCCGAAATAAAAGCCATTATCTGCAACCGCGGCGGCTACGGCTCCATTCAGATTGTCGACCAGCTGGCGCTTGAGGAGTTCACAAACAATCCGAAGTGGATTGTCGGATTCAGCGATATAACAACCCTTCACGGCATGCTGTCGAACGCGGGCGTGATGAGCATTCATGGCACCATGAGCACGTTCCTGGCCTCGTCGGGCGGAACCGACCAGACAAGCACCCTGGTGCGCGACCTGCTTATGGGCAGTGTTCCGCAGTATAGCGTACCCGCTCATTCACAGAACATTACTGGCAAGGCAAGCGGCACGCTTGTGGGCGGCAACATTTGCACCTTTGTGCCTCTGCTGGGCAGCAAGGCCGATGCCACGGCTCACGGCGACATTATCCTCTTTATTGAGGAGATTGGCGAGACGCTGCACAATATCGACCGCCTCTTCAACATGCTGCGGCTCAACGGCGTGCTGGCCCGCTGCAAGGGCGTTGTGCTGGGCGAGTTTGTCAGCTGCTCAACCGATTTGGCTTACTTCAGCGTTGAGCACATGCTGCACCAGTATCTCGAAAAGTACAACATTCCCGTTCTGTGCGGCTTCCCCGCTGGCCACGACAGCAAGAACCTGCCGCTTGTGATGGGCGCCCCCGTAACAATCGACGTCCGCCCCGACGGCTCTACACTCACCTTCAATATCGACGGCGAGCAGACACCTGTCAACACCAACGGAGCAGCTCCTCTGGCAATCAGCGTCGAGAAGTTGAAAGAGATGGCTGGCAAAGTGAGAATTAAGTAAGATTGGAAGGAGTCTGAACAAACGAAAAGAATTAAAATTTCGCTCATTTCGGATTGTGTAAAACTTTGAAAAACAAGACTTTAGATTGAAATAATATAAAAACTGCGCAAATCAGTTAAATCCGCGTTCAATAAAAATCTGAGGAAGTGCGCGTATCGGCATTCACGCCATGGCGCAACCCTCCGATTTTCAAAACGCTTGCACAATAAAAAAATACTTCGCAATTATCAATTATATTTGCGCCGCGAAACAACAAGTTGCACGCACCAATAAAAATGGCTTCAAAACAAGAAATAGATTTAGAAACACTCTACGGAATTCTGTTTGAAAACAAGAAACTTACACTTACCGACGATGACTTGAAAACCGTTGACCGCAGTTTTCTGTTTCTGAAGGATTTCTCGAAAGACAAAATCATTTACGGCATAAACACTGGCTTCGGCCCGATGGCGCAGTACAGAGTCGACGACCAGTCGCTTATCGATTTGCAATACAATATCATACGCAGCCACTCGACGGGTGCTGGGCAGCCGCTGCCCGAGGTGTATGTGAAGTCGGCAATGATTGCGCGGCTCTACACCTTTCTGCAGGGTAACTCGGGCGTTCACACCGAGCTGGTGCGGCTCATTGTTGAGTTCATAAACCGCGGCATTATCCCCTATATTCCCGAGCACGGCAGCGTTGGCGCCAGCGGCGACCTTGTGCAGCTTGCCCACATTGCGCTCACGCTCATTGGCGAAGGCGAGGTTTTCTACAAAGGCCAACTGCGCCCCACAGCCGAGGTGATGAAGGAAAACGGACTCGAGCCGTTCAAGATTTATCTGCGTGAGGGACTGTCGGTTACCAACGGCACGTCGGTGATGACGGGCATTGGCGTTGTCAACCTGATTTACGCCCGAAAGCTGCTTCGCTGGTCGCTTGTGGCGTCGGTGATGATGAACGAGGTGGCCGCTTCGTACGACGACCTGATGTCGGCCGAGTTGAACGCCACCAAACGTCACCGCGGACAGCGCGAGATTGCCCGTCTGATGCGTGAAATAAGCGCGGGCAGCCAATGTATGCTCAAACGCGAGGCCGAGCTCTACAACCAGAAGCACACCGAGGCCACCTTCGGCCACAAGGTGCAGCCCTACTACTCGCTGCGCTGCATTCCGCAGATTCTGGGACCGATTTTCGACGAGATGGAAAACGCTGAAAAAGTGCTGATTAACGAGGTAAATTCGGCTTGCGACAATCCGATTATCGACCCTGAGAACCAAAACGTGTTCCACGGCGGAAACTTCCACGGCGACTACATTTCGTACGAGATGGACAAGCTGAAAATCGGCGTCACCAAGCTCACAATGCTCACCGAGCGGCAGCTCAACTACCTTTACCACGACCGAATCAACGGCATTCTGCCGCCGTTTGTCAATATGGGCGTGCTGGGCCTGAACTACGGAATGCAGGCCGCACAGTTCACCGCCACTTCCACCACCGCCGAGTGTCAGACACTCTCGAACCCGATGTATGTGCACAGCATACCTAACAATAATGATAATCAAGATATTGTGAGTATGGGTACCAACTCGGCGCTCATTGCAAAGCACATTATCGAGAACTCGTTCCAAGTGATGGCCATAATGATGATGTCGCTGGCTCAAGCTGTTGATATTCTGAAGATTCAAGACAAGATGAGCCCCGCCACACGCGCCGTTTACGATGAGGTGCGAGCCATTTTCCCCGCCTTCTCAACCGTCGACAGCCCGCTGTACAAAGACATTGAAAGGGTGGAAAACTATCTGAAAACCAAAAAAATCGATTTTTAGCCCGATGGAACGCAGAGTTGTAATAACAGGAATGGGCATTTACTCTTGCATTGGCAAGAACCTTGACGAGGTGCGCCAATCGCTCTACAACGGGCGGTCGGGCATTGGAATCGACCCCGAGCGCAAGGGGCTGGGCTTCCAATCGTCGCTCACGGGCATTATTGAGCGCCCCAATATGAAGGAGCTGCTCGACCGCCGCAGCCGCCGCGGGCTTGCTGAACAAGGCGAATATGCCTATGTTTCGTCGCTTGAGGCCTTCCGCAATGCCCGTATCGACGCCGATTTTCTGGCCGCTAACGAAGTGGGCATACTGTTCGGCAACGACACAAGTGCGGCACCGATAATTACCGCCATTGATACCGTTCGCCAAAAGAAAAACACCGTGCTGGTGGGCGCCGAATCGGTGTTCCAATCGCTCACTTCGACCGTTTCGATGAACCTTTCGGTGATATTCAAACTGCGCGGAATCAACTTCACCATTGCAGGCGCCTGCGCAAGCAGCTCTCACGCCATTGGCATTGCCTATCTGCTTATCAAACAAGGACTTCAAGATATTGTTCTCTGCGGAGGCGCGCAAGAGGTCAACCCCTACGCCACAGGCAGTTTCGACGGCTTGAGTGCCTTCTCGACTCAAGAAGCCGACCCAACCAAGGCTTCGAAACCGTTCGACCGCCGTCGCGACGGACTGGTGCCAAGCGGTGGCGCGGCAAGCGTGGTGGTTGAGAGCTACGAGTCGGCCATAAAACGCGGAGCGCCCATTGTGGCCGAAATTATCGGTTACGGCTTCTCGTCGAACGGCGACCACCTGTCGGTGCCCAACGTCGAAGGGCCCAAACGCTCGCTGCAGCGCGCTCTCGACAGCGCAGGACTTGCTGCTGCCGACATTCCGTATATCAACGCTCACGCCACTTCAACCCCCGCAGGCGACCTGAACGAGGCCCGCGCCATTGCCGAGGTGTTCGGCGCAAGCCGCCCCTACGTGGCTTCAACCAAGTCGATGACGGGCCACGAGATGTGGATGGCTGGCGCAAGCGAGGTCATTTACTCGACGCTGATGATGAACAACAGCTTCATTGCGCCGAATATCAACTTTGAGGAACCCGATGAGGTTTCGTGCCAATTAAATATCCCCAAAACGCGGATAGATACAGAATTTGATTTATTTTTGACGAATTCTTTCGGGTTTGGTGGCACAAACTCAACGCTTATAATTAAGAAATTCAAATAGTTATGACCAACGAAGAAATAATCGCGAAAATCAACGAGACTCTGGCCGAAGAGTTTGAGGTTGACATTAATGTTATCAAACCCGATGCGCCGCTGATGGAGACGCTGGAACTCGACAGCCTTGACCTTGTGGATGTTGTGGTTCTGGTGGAGCAGAACTTCGGATTCAACGTCACAGGCGAGGATTTCGCCAAAATCCGCACTTTCCAGGATTTCTACAACCTTGTGATTGAGCGCACGACAAAATAACCACCGCCAATGGCCGACTGGAAGGGAAAAACGCGAGGCGGAAGTTTCGGTTACTTCTTCTTTATCAAACTGATACAGTATATCGGTGTCCGCGCGGCCTACGTTTTTCTGGCCTTTGTTGTTGTCTATTTCATTCCTTTTGCCCCAAAGGCCACAGCGTGCACGTGGCGCTACGCCCGCAAAACGCTTAAACTGAGCAGATTGAAATCGGTCGGCCTGATTTTCCGTAATTACTATCGATTGGGTCAGACGCTGATTGACAAGATTGCCATCGGCAGCGGAATGACCAACAAATACCATTTCAAATTCGAAAATTATCAGGAGTTTCTCGACGTGCTGAACTCACAGCAGGGCGTGATAATGCTGGGCGGCCACATCGGCAACTGGGAGATTGGTGCTCCTTTCTTCGGCGATTACGGCAAGAACATCAATATTGTGATGTACGATGCTGAATATCAGAAAATCAAGGAGATGCTGGAGAAGAACTCAACCGGCCACGACTACAAGGTCATTCCGGTGAACAACGACACGCTGACGCACGTCTTCCAAATCACCGAAGCACTGAACCGCCACGAGTATGTCTGCTTCCAAGGCGACCGCTACGTGAACGCCGACAAACTGCTGACCACGACTTTTATGGGCCGTGAGGCCGATTTCCCGTCGGGACCATTTTTGCTAGCATCGCGGCTGAAGGTGCCGGTGGTGTTTTACTTCGCAATGCGCGAGAAGCCAATGACCTACCACTATCGATTCACCATTGCGCAACCCGTTGCCCGCACCCGTGACCGCAAACCCGAGCAGGCAATGCTTGAGCAGTATGTGGCCAATTTCGAGAAGATTTTGAAGGAATATCCCGAGCAGTGGTTTAATTATTATGAGTTCTGGAAAGATTGACGATAACGATGACGAAAGACGATAACAAATAACTATTACGATAACCAAAAATATGGGAACGGCAAGGAATTTTAGGGAATATCCGGTTTGGAAAGATTCAGTAAGTTTTTCAACCAAAATTTACGAAATAACAAGCGGAATGCCATTAGATGAAAGACGCGGTTTGTGCTCGCAGATGCAACGCGCGGCAGTTTCTATTGCATCGAATATTGCAGAGGGTTGTTCAAGGTCATCATCAAACGATTTTGCCCGATTTCTTGAAATCGCTTTAGGTTCGGCTTACGAAATAGAGACGCAAATAATTATTGCTCTCAATGTCAATTATATAACAAACGAATTGTATGAGGAATTAAATACAAATATCCAATCAATTGAAAAACAAATATCAGCACTCATAGGAACTATTAAATAAATCAGGATAATAAGCGAAGAAATTATCCCTTAATACAATACTTTTAAGTGTCATTAAAAATAATCAGTTTTGTACCATAAAAAACATAGACATAGCCAAATTATAAGTTATCGCTATGGTTTTTAGTTATAGTTTACCGTTATAGTTGAAAGTTATCGTTATAGTTTATCGTCATAGTTAAAAACATGAAACTATTTCCTGCATTAGAGAAGATGTATACCAAAGAGCACCAATCAGCTCTTGAGGCGCAGAGGCTTGCGCATTTCATTGCCGGCGCGCCGGTGGTTTTTCAGGTGTCGCGCCTGATGATTAAGTTTGGCATTCTGAAGGCTTTGTCCGATAGCAAAAACGGTCTTACGCAAAGCGAGATTGCCAACAAGTGCAAATTGTCGGAATATGCCGCACAGGTGCTGTTGGAAGCTTCTCTGTCGATAGGCACGGTGATTTTCGCCAATGAGCGCTATCAGATTACAAAAGCCGGTTGGTTCCTTATCAACGATACAATGGTGAACGCCAATCTCAACTTTAACCACGATGTCAACTATTTGGGATTGTTTAAGTTGGAAGAATCTCTCTTGAACGGCAAGCCCGAAGGATTGAAAGTATTCGGAGAATGGCCTACTATTTACGAGGGATTGTCGCAGCTGCCGCCAGAGGTGCAGAAAAGCTGGTTCGGGTTCGACCATTTCTACAGCGACAACTCATTTGCCGAAGCATTGAAAATTGTGTTCGCTAACCATCCGCGCACACTGCTCGACGTGGGTGGCAACACTGGTCGCTGGGCTATGCAGTGTGTCGGTTTCGATGCCGATGTGAACGTGACCATTATGGACCTTCCGCAGCAAATTGAGATGATGAAAAAGCAGACTGCCGGACAGCCTGGCGCCGACCGTATCCACGGACACGGTGCCAATCTGCTCGACCCCGCAGTGCCCTTCCCCACCGGATTTGAAGCTATTTGGATGAGTCAGTTCCTCGACTGCTTCTCAGAATCTGAAGTGACTAGCATCCTGACACGCGCCGCCCGCTCGATGGACAAATCATCGACGGTGTTCATTATGGAAACATTCTGGGACCGCCAACGCTTCGAGACTGCTGCCTTCGACCTGACAATGACAAGCGTTTATTTCACCGCCCTGGCCAACGGCAACAGCAAAATGTATCATTCCGACGATATGAAACGCTGCATCGAGGCTGCAGGCCTGCAGGTTACCGCAATGCACGACGGCGTGGGCCTTGGACACTCTATTGTGGAGTGCAAACTGAAATAGCAACCTACTTGTATGCGCACACTGCTCACATACATCTTTCTTTGTCTTGCCATGACCGTATCGGCTGGCAATGGAGCTACCATTGTGAAAATCAATGGAAAATTCTACTCCACGCCTATTGTCACAGCCGATGGCAATCTTGTAATAGCATCGCACAACAAAAGCCTTTACATTTTCGACAGCAAAGGGCTGCTTAAAAACTCATTCAAGGCCGACGGCTGGTTTCACGCCACACCTCGCCAGCTTTCCGATGGGCAGATTGCCATTGGCAGTTACGACCGCAACTTCTACTTTCTTGACAAAGAGGGCAATTATGTGAGTAAGATCCGTCCGGGCGGAAAAATCTTCACCGAACCCGTGGAACTTGGAAATGTTATTGCCTTTGGCACAAGCAAGGGGCGCGTGGCGTTCTACAACCGCACTACCGACTCGCTCTATTATGCCCGCATACGCGGAAAAATCATCCACGGCTCACCTCTGGCACTGAGCAACAACTGTGTGGCCATTGGCGGCAACGGCAAACGGCTATGCGTTATCGACACCAATGCCAACCTGAAAGCAGAGTTGAAAACCAAAGGCTGGGTTATGCACTCAAAACCCGCAGAAACATTTGACCATCAGGTAATTGTGGGCACTTACGGCAAGTGTGTTTACTCAACCGACACCCTCTGCAACCCGCATTGGCGGTTCCGCGCTAATGGCCGGGTACACAGTTCGATTTTGCAAACACCCGACAGCAACATTGTTTTTGGAGCGTTCGATGGCTACATCTATTGCCTCGACAGCCACGGAAGACTTGTAAACTGCTATAAAACTGGCAAAAAAGTAGTGTCGTCGCCGGCAATGGTCAACGATACGGTTTTTGCCATCGGCGGCATCGACCACAACATCTATCTGCTAACCACCAACGGACGGCTGCTCGGAAGCATCAAATGCAGCGGCAGTTTCTTCTCGACACCAATTGTCATGCCCGACGGAACACTGTTCTGCTGCACAATGAACGGATTTTTGTATTTCATTGATAAAAAATCTGTTGACAGCATATTATCGGGGCGCACGTCCACCATCGATCTCGTAAACGAAAAAATCGATTTCAACTACTGACAGGTTGGCCTTTCATCTGCCAAAGCGGAATAATCCGCTGATTATCAAAAACTAATTATCGACTGTCAGGACTCCGACAAGTTGTTCATAATCGCTGGTGGTACGGCGGTAGAAAACCAAAAACAGATAACTGTTGCCGGTTTCGGAATGCGACCCCTCGAAACGCTCCATGTCAACTTTTCCGTCATAATAGTTGCGCACCACATAAACATAATCGTAAACGCCCTGCTTGAGCCGCAGATTGCCCTCGTAGCGGTGAGCGTCGAAATTGTAGGTCATCATGTTGGTCGAATCGAGCCGCCAGTTGCAGAACGAGCCGCACACAAACACATCGCCATCGAGCACGGCATCGGTGCTCAAAGTGGGGTGAACAAAAACATAATCGGCCGTGCGGTAATGGTCATCGTTGTTGGCAACCGATTGAGCATAAACAACATACTGTCCGTTCTGATCGGTTTCGGAAAAATAGGGACTGAAAGCGCGATTCTGGTCAGTAGGCGTTGAAATGTGGAAATATGGCGCAACATAATCAACCGCATTGTAGTTGATGGGCGTCTGTTTCAGATAGCGCAAGTCGAACCGACGGAATTCGTTGCCGCCAGCCATTAGCAAGTCGCCCGAATAGGAATATACAAGTTTGTCGCCAACAATCTGTTTAGGTTTCAGCCCGGTGCGCGACGAATATGGGCAACCGTTCTGCAAAATACTGACACTTAACTCGTTGAACACATCGGACACTTGCAAATCGGTACACTCCACACTCAGTCTCACATCGTGAGCATAACGCTCGCCGGCGACGGTCTGCGGCTTGACAATCTCCACATTTACAGTCACCAACGGCTCGTAAACCATAAAAGTTGTCTGAGCCACAATGTTTTCGGGCTGCCCCGACTGGAAAACAGTGACCAGATAACACCCCGACAACAGAATCTGCACATCGTCGTTAGGCAAACCAATGCGATAGTTGACGTAATCGACTGTTGTACCCGACGATACGGCATAATCGGTAACCCGATTGACCGCAAAACCGCGCAGATACTCCGATGGCTGCAAATCGGACGGCTTGCCGTTGGCACTGCAATGAACCACACTGTATTCGAGGTCCAAAATGTCGCTCGACAAATAATCGAACTCAATGAGCACACGTTCATCGCCATCGAGAGCGATAACCGGAAACGACGTTTCGTTGCCCTCAACGTATGCCCGCAGCGTACCGACCAGCGGCGCCTGCCAGCAAACAAAACTTTGAGCCACAACCATTTGACAAAGCAGCAGAACCAATGTCAGCATTATCGCTATGCGCTTCATATTGCAAATAAATTGATTATAGCAATTTATGGAAAACCCATAAATTTGCAAAACTAAAACATAAAAGTATGAAAATAGCAATTCCCACTCGCGATGGCCGCGTTGATGACCATTTCGGGCACTGCAAAGAACACACTGTTTATACAATTGAAAATAAACAGATTACCGGCACCGAGACCGTTCCGTCGCCCGAAGGCTGCGGCTGCAAGAGCAACATCGCTTTCACTCTGCGGCAGATGGGTGTGAACGTGATGCTCGCCGGCAATATGGGCGACGGCGCGCTCAACGTGCTCAACGCGCAGAACATTATGGTGATACGCGGCTGCTCGGGCGACGTGAAGGAAGTTGCCGAAGCCTATCTGAACGGCACGCTTGAAGATTCAGGCATCGGTTGCCAGCACCACGAGTGCCATTGAACTGAGGCCGGAATAAGCATAAAAACTGAAACAAATCAATTATGAAAAACAAATTCTTAATAGTGCTTTTTACCGCAATTCTCACAATACCAGCCGTTGCCCAATCTACCGGATCTTCGGAATTTGTACAGAAACGCAATGATTTCGAGGCTATGCTGAATTCGGGGACAAAAGATTGGTACAATAATCCGAATGCGAAAGAATGGTTCAAAAACTGTCATACAAATATTTTCTCGATACTCGACGCTGTTGAGATTATGCCCGAATGGCGATTGGCTATCGACTTGCCTGACACGGAGGGATTGGGTGATGAATCGCATATTTATGTGGAGAATGTCAATTCTGGAAAGAAATTCTATGGCTACTTGAATTATGTAAAACTGAAAAGCATTTCGGCAGAGAGTTGCTGGCAATGGTTTTTGCTATACAACATCAGAAATATGTTGCCTACATGGTGGCATGGTGGCTACTCGTCGTCGGACTTAATACTGACAGAAGAAGACCACCAACAAATACTGAAATATATTGAAATAATTCCCGACAGTCTAATCGATAGTGAAGAAGAACTTACAATTGGAGGATTGTCGGAAACAAATTACCGTATACTAAAAGATTATAAAATTAAACCTGTACGGGTTGATGTAAACGAATTGAAAAGAACGGCGGAAATCACTCTTTGCACTTGGAACGATTGGGTAGGCCTGACAGAAAAAAATTTCAGCATAATAATTAAAGATGACAATACAGCAAATGTGGAGAACATTGATTATAAAACAATTATTGAATATGATTGTGGAGTAACGTATTAAACAGCCGGTTCAATTTCGAATAAATCAATAATCCCTTGCAATCCCCCGACGAACATATCGCCCGCCTGAAAGAACTGGTTGCCGTGCTGCCCGAGAGCCCTGGAGTTTACCAGTATCTCGACAAGAACGGAACCATCATCTACGTGGGCAAGGCAAAACGGCTGAAGCGCCGCGTGTCGTCGTACTTCAACAAGTATCAGGACCGCGCCAAGGTGCGGATTCTGGTGCGCAACATTGCCGACATCAAGCATATTGTGGTCGATACCGAGCAGGACGCGCTTCTGCTTGAGAATAACCTGATTAAGAAATATCAGCCGCGCTACAACTCGCTGCTGAAAGACGACAAGACCTATCCGTGGATTTGCGTCAAGAACGAGCCATTTCCGCGCATCTTCTCAACGCGCAACTTCATCCGCGACGGCTCATCGTACTTCGGGCCGTACACATCGGGCTTTGCGCTGAAAACGCTGCTGGAACTCATAAGGCGGCTCTATCCCATCCGCACCTGCGCGCTCAATTTAAGCCGCGACGCCATTGCCAAAGGCCGCTACAAAATCTGCCTTGAGCACCACATCGGCAACTGCCTGGGACCTTGCGAGGGGCTGCAGTCGGAGGAGGATTACGCCGAGGCCATCAGCAACATAAAAGAGATTCTGAAGGGCAACTCGAACGAGGTCATCGAACTGCTGAAATCGAAAATGAACGCTTTAAGCAAGGAGTACAAATTTGAAGAGGCACAGAAGGTTAAGAACAAAATCGACAAGCTGTCGGAGTTCCAGAGCAAATCGACGGTGGTCAGTCCAACAATACACAATGTCGATGTCTTTGCAATATATGACGACGACGACTGCGCCTACATCAGTTTTATGAAGGTGGTGAACGGCGCCATTGTGCAGGTGCACACCTTCGAAATGAGGAAACGGATTGAGGAGGAACTCGACTCGCTGCTGCTATCGGTCATTGAGGAGGCGCGGCAACGGCGGCTGAGCACCTCGGCAGAGATTATTGTGCCGTTCGAAATCGACTTCAGCCTCGACAACATAAACTTTGTTGTTCCGCAGCGCGGCGACAAGAAAAAACTGCTTGAACTGTGCGAGAAAAACGCGCACATGTACGCCGTTGAGAAACTCAAGCGCAGCGCCCTGCGCAACCGTAACAATCCTATCGACCTGCTGGTGTCGGTTCAGAAAAAACTGCATCTGCCCAACATTCCGCGCTACATAGAGATTTTCGACAACTCAAACATTCAGGGCGCGTTTCCGGTTGCCGCCTGCGTTGTTTATAAAGACGGAAAGCCGTCGAAAAAAGACTACCGGCTGTTCAACATAAAAACTGTTGAGGGTCCCGACGATTACGCCTCAATGTTTGAAGTGGTAAACCGCCGCTACTCCCGTCTTATGGCCGAGGCGCAACCCCTGCCCGACCTGATTGTCGCCGACGGCGGTGTGGGGCAAATGGAGTCAATCCGTCAGGCTACGGAAGACGCTCTCGGGTTGAACATTCCCATACTGGGGCTTGCCAAAAACGACAAGCACTCAACCAACGAACTTCTAATCGGATTTCCGCCGAAACACATTGAGATACGCCGTACCGACGACATTTTCCGATTCTTTGCAGGAATGCAGGAGGAGGTTCACCGCGCGGCCATCACCTTCCACCGCAACAAACGCTCAAAAGCGTTTCTTGTGTCGGAGCTCGACAACATTAAGGGCATCGGCGACAAGACTAAAGAGGCGCTCTTCAACGATCTGAAAACCATCGACGCCATCCGCACAGCGCCAATCGAAACTCTCGAAAAAATCATTGGCCACGCCAAAGCCGAGGTGGTTGCAAGCTACTTCAGGCAAGGGCGGCTCGATTTATAAAGTTGATGTTTATTTGTTATAATCAATCAGTTAACTTGATTTGGAAATATGATAAATAAGATAAGACAGTTTGTAAGTTTTACGGTAATCGGGTTGGTCGCTGCGGCCTGTGGCCATTCAATGACTGACTACTATGATATAGCCATTTACTGTCAGAAAATTGAAATTAAAATAAAAGTTATAAAGGACGAATACACCATAACACATCTTGACGGACCGTATTACTACGATAATGCGGACTTTCTTTGGCTATATGTAGGCGATAAAGAATTCGAATCGTCAATTTTCAATGCAAATGCCATGGTGGTGTATAAAATAGAAAATCAGCAAATTGTGGATTCAATAATGCTTGATAAAACAAATCGCTCAACAAAAAATTTAATGTTACCTCAAAACTATAAATACAGGTTCGCCGAAGATTCGCAAGAAGGAACGAGAGAACACCACTACTCTTATAAAATCACCGATGAATATTTCAGCTCCGATTACTATGAAAATCCGTTGTTAACAGAACCAGATGATAATTTATATTAAACGATACTAAAATGAATAACTTTAAAGGTAAGTCAATTTTATACATTTGTTGCGCAATCATATTTTCCGTAACATCTTGTATTAATGCCGAAGTCAATTATTATAAAATCAGCATTCATTGTAGAAAAACTAATGTTAAATTGAAATTAATCTCGAAGGACACTTCTTTAGTATATAAGGGTGAGTTTTATACAAAGACAGACCTTTTTTTCAAGTGGGAATATGAATATGGTTTTGAGTCAGCCATTTTCGAATTCGACAGCCTGATAGTGTATAAGATTGAAAATGAGCAAATTATTGACTCATTATTATTCGGCAAATCAAATCTTTCAAGAAGGAACTTGCTGCTTCCCCAGAATTATAAAAAACGCGTATCGAGTTCGTTTGACAATAGCGACGGTACAAGATATAACCATATTGATTATAATTACATTATCTCCGAAGATTATTTTGCCTCCGACGATTATGTAAATCCATTATTAGATTAGCATAAATTCAAAAATCTCCACTAATCAATGCGCCTCGAGCCAGTTCTTTCCCACACCAACCTCAGCCGTCAGAGGAATGCTCAGGCTGATGGCCGACTCCATCTCGTTTTTCACCAGTTGGCTCAGAGTTTCAACCTCGCCCGGCGCCACATCAAAGACAAGTTCGTCGTGCACCTGCATCACCATGGCCGATTTCAAGCCTTGTTCGGCCATCTTATGGTGGATGTTTATCATGGCAATCTTGATAATGTCAGCAGCAGTGCCCTGGATTGGAGCGTTGATGGCGTTCCGCTCGGCGGCGCTGCGCACAAGGCTGTTGACCGACTGCAAATCGGGCAGATAGCGGCGGCGATGGCACAGTGTTTCGGTGTAGCCCACATTGCGTGCTGTGGCAATACTCTTATCCATATAGTTTTTCACACCCGGGAAACTGGCAAAATAGCTGTCGATAATCTCTTTCGCCTCCGACACTTTGATACCCGTGTTTTGTGCCAAACCGAACGATGAAATGCCGTAAATGATGCCAAAATTGGCGCTTTTGGCCTTACGCCGCTGCTCGCGTGTAACACTCTCCACCGACTCGTGGAACAGCCGTGCGGCAGTGGCGGCATGGATGTCCTGATTGGCACGGAAAGCACTAATCATAGCCTCGTCCTGACTCAAATGCGCCATAAGTCGCAACTCAATCTGCGAGTAATCGGCAGCCATAATGCAGCCATCGGCACTTGTGGGCACAAAAGCCATACGCACCTTACGTCCAATCTCCTCCCTCACAGGTATGTTCTGCAGATTAGGATTGGTCGAGCTCAATCGCCCGGTGGCGGTAATTGTCTGGTTGTAAGATGTATGAATGCGTCCGGTATGAGAGTTGACCATCTGCGGAAGCGCCTCAACATAAGTTGAAAGCAGTTTTTTCAGCGATCTGTACTCAAGAATCATCGGCACAATAGGGTGCTTGTCAGCAATTTTTTCGAGCACATCCTCAGCCGTCGAATATTGTTTGGTTTTGGTTTTTGAAGCTCCTGCAATTTTCAGTTTGTCGAACAGCAACTCGCCCAATTGTTTCGGTGACGAGATGTTGAACTCCACACCCGCCTCCGCATAAATACTCTTTTCAACATTGGCTATAGCTGTACGCAGCTCAACCGCATAACTGTTGAGCGCTTCTGTGTCAATTTTCACACCTGTGTACTCCATGTCGGCCAGCACGCTGATAAGCGGCGTTTCGATGTTGAAGAAGAGATCAATCATGTCCGACTTGCGCAGCTCGGCTTCGAGCAGGGGTTTCAAACGGAAAGTTATATCGGCGTCCTCACATGCGTAGTCACGCAGAAGCCCAAGCTCCACATTGCGCATCGACTGCTGTGCTCCTCCTCTGCGGCCAATCAGTTCCTCTGTCTTTATTGTACTGTATTTCAGATACGACTCGGCCAAAAGATCAAGATTATGGCGCATTTCGGGTTGGATGAGATAATGGGCAACCATAGTGTCGAAAAGCCGTCCGCGCACTTCTACACCATAATTTTTCAGCACAAGAATGTCATATTTGATGTTCTGCCCGATTTTTGCGATGTTACCATTGGCAAAGAAAGGTTTGAACCTATCGACAACCGCCTGAGCCTCATCGCGATTGGCGGGGACAGGCACCAGCCACCCGCTCTGGGCCTTAGAGGTAAACGACATGGCCACAAGCTCCGCATCGCGAACATTGAGCGATGTTGTCTCAGTATCAAAACAAACCTCCTGACATTCAAGCAGATGATTCAAAAGATCAGTTTGCTCGTCAGCCGTCTGGGCTATGCGGTAATCAGGCTTCACATCCTTGATTGTTGTGAGTGCGGGCGCCATTGGCGGATTGTCCAAGTCGAACAGCGTTCCCTGAACAGGGTTGCCCGTATCGAACAGCGAAACCTGAGCCGAACCGGCATTGGATTTAACTGTTGCAGAAGCAGTTGGCGATGACTGACTGATGGCACGAGTGAGCATATTTCGAAATTCCAATTCTGCGAAGAGTGCTTCTAATTGCATTTTATTAGGCTCTTCGCGCTTAAATTTGGCCTCATCGAACTCAACCGGCGAATTGGTATTGATGGTTGCCAGCACCTTCGACATCTCGACCTGGCTGCGGAATGCAACCATATTCTCTTTCAGCTTTCCTTTCAGCTCATCGATATGCTCATAGATGCCCTCAATCGAGCCGTAGTCGGTTATCAACTTTTCGGCGCCTTTCGGACCTACACCAGGGCAGCCCGGAATGTTATCCGACGTATCGCCCATCAGTCCCAACAAATCAATAATATGGTCGGGTGTGACGGCAAATTTCTCCTTCACCTTGGCGGCATCCCAAATCTCAATGTCGCCACCTGAGCGGCCAGGCTTATAAACCGAAACTCTGTCGCGCACCAACTGAGCGTAATCCTTGTCGGGCGTCATCATAAAAACCGTGAAACCAGCGTCGGCGGCCTTGTGAGCCAACGTACCGATAATGTCATCGGCCTCGTAGCCATCTACCTGAACAACTGGAATATTCAACGCCCCAATCACTTGTTTGATAAGCGGAATGGCTTGGCGCATATCCTCTGGCATAGCCTCGCGGTTGGCCTTGTATTCGGGGTACATCTCGTGCCGGAATGTTGGCCCGTGCGGGTCGAAAACCACGCCAATGTGGCTCGGGTTCTCTTTTTGCAGCACTTCGAGCAGCGTGTTGGTGAATCCGAACACCGCCGACGTGTTCACTCCTTTCGAGTTGATTCGCGGACTCTTGATGAAAGCGTAATAGGCTCTGTATGCCAGCGCATAGGCATCGAGCAGGAAAAGCGTTTTGTCTGCCATTTCGGTTTGTTTTTAGCAGAGCGAAGATAGGATTTTTGGGCGAATTGATGAATTGGATGCGCAAAACAAAAGCTGCCCCAAATATGGAACAGCTTTTAAATCAGTCTTTACGCTCTACTTACCCTTCGAAACTCCATCCGAAATCGCCGTGATAAATCATTTGGTGCGTCATTCCGCCATCGATGCAGATGTTTTCGCCCGAAATGAAACCGGCTTTGTCGGAACAAAGGAACAGCACCATATTGGCAATGTCAGCAGGATTGCCAACACGGCCGACAAGTTGCTGCGTTGCGTCGGGGCCGCTGTAGTTCGATGATTTTGTGTCAATCCAGCCGGGCGATATGGAATTAACCCGCACCCGTCCGGCAAGGCTGACGGCAAGGGCGTGCGTGAGAGCGGCAATGCCGCCCTTTGCCGCAGTGTAACTCTCGCTCTGCGGTTGGCTCATTCGGTCGCGTGTCGATGAAATGTTGACCACGGCCGCACCCTCCGCAAAATATGGCGCAAACAATTTTGTAAGGTAGAACGGCGCGGTTACGCCAACGTTCAGCGCATACTGAAACTCCTCGAACGTGCACTCGTCGATGCCTTTCATCAGCGGTGCGGCATTGTTTATCAGATAATCGATGTGACCGTATTGACCAATGACCTCGTGCGCGAAACGCTCGAGCGTGAGTTTGTCCGACAGGTCGCCCACAAAATGAGCGCCTTCCTGACGGTCGATTATGCAGACACTGGCGCCGTTGCGCTGAAATTCGTCGGCTATGCAACGGCCAATGCCTTGCGCACCGCCCGTCACAACGGCCACTTTACCTTCAAAATTGTTCATTTTCAGCAAAATCGGTTATTAGAAGAATTTGACAATATCGTCAAGATTCTTGTGCTGCGGAACTCTCGGCTCGCCGCTGCGGTAACCCAATGAGATTACAGCGGTAATTGTCTCGCCTTCAGGTATTCCGAACAGACGGCGCAGAGCATCAGGATCGCGCATACCCATAATCAGGGTGTCGAATCCCATTGCGCGGGCTTTCAGAATCAGATAGCAGTTGGCCAGACCGTTGTCATAAGCACCCCAAAGGTCGCCCAAATCGTTGGCCGGATTGCCGTTGAAGAAGCCCGATTTGCCACGCTCGAATGTCGATACAATAAGTATGGGCGCACCCTCGACATTCCGACGGTTGCCGCCAATGTAGTTCTTAACCGAATCGACCATTGCGGCGCTCTGTGCCACGTAGTATTTTGTAGGCTGCTGATTTGCCCACGACGGCGCCTGCTGGGCGCTTGTAAGCAGCTCGCGCACCTCGGCCTCGCTAATGGTTTTAGTTGCATCGTAGCTGCGTATGCTGCGGCGCGATGCTATAACATCGTCGAACGACACCGCACCCGATGACGATTGTCCATTGCCGTTGCAACCAACCAAAACGGCTGCAAGCATTGCTGTGAATAAGAAATTGATTTTACGCATAATATGTATCAGGACTTCTGGTTTGAAATTTCAGCGCTGCCTTTACTGACTTTGCGAAGTCCGTTAAACAAAATCGGTAAACAACAACGGGTTAAATGTAAGTAATGCGCTGTAAAACCACTTGATTTTGGGCGACATACGCGCGCCGATTGCCGATTTTTTCAATCGAATTGTAGATTTTGACCGGTCCACAATAGCAACAAAACGGCAATTGTTCAATAAAAAAAGCCCGGAACTTGCGCCCCGGGCCCAACACACGAAAATATGATAATTAATAAACCATTACTCGCTTGGCCGTGTTACCTGTTTTCACAATGTAAACACCTGGAGTGCTGATTATTATCTCCTTGCGAACGCAATGCATTGCGTCCCTACAGATTAATGCGCCCATGGTGTTGTAAACCAGAATATCGTCGGTGGCATTCTCAACAACAATGGTGTTTTTGTATGCGTAAATGTTCACAACGTTGGCGGCATCCTCGTCAATAGCGGTGTTGTTAGTGTTGTCATCTTCCTTGCTGACAGTTACGTTGAAGGTTGTTGTGAGCGTGCTGCTGGCACTCTCAAACGTTACTGTAAGCTTCTGCTCGCCAACCTTCTGGCTGTCGAAGCCGCTGACCCAGCCTGCCAGTATTTCGAACTCCTCAGTCGATTTGTCGCTGTAGCCGATGGCTATTTTGCCACCCTTGACGTCGAGGGTCTCGCCCTGCTTGTAATCGACCTTGTTGGGTTTCGATGTCAGTTTGATGGTCTCGGCCAATATCTGCGGCACCTCAACTGTGGTGCGGCTCAACTCAACGTGGCATACTGAGCAATAAACAACTGAGTCGTAAGTTCCAACGGTGGTGCGTGTCGCCTCAACAACATTCTCGAAAGCTACGCTGTCGGCCTTGTGACCATTAGCCGGAATGGTAATCACATTGCGGCTCAACTCAACGTGGCATACTGAGCAGTAAACCACTGAATCCTTCGAACCGGCCTCGGTGCAGGTTGCCTCAACAACGTTCTCGAACACTGCCTCATCCTCCTTGTGTCCGTTGGCTGGAACAGTGTCGGTGTACTCGACATGGTTGCAGCGCGAGCAGGTGAGCTCTTTGTAACCGATCTCGGTGCAGGTGGCGGCAATGGTCAGAGTGTCGAAGGCGTGGCCAAGGGCCGGAAGGCTGTCGCCATACTGGTAAATCTTACCGCAGAGCTTGCAGCTCATGTTGCCGGTGTAACCCTTGTGGGTGCAAGTAGGCTCAAGTTTGTAGAGAACATCGTTCCCTTGGTCGTGCAGACACGGCAGACGCTTGATGGTGACATCAACACTCTCAATCACGTAGTTGCCCCTGTCGGCGCCGTCGTAGTTGGCGGTGGCGGTGTTGTCGCCCTCTTCGAGAGCCTGCTGCTCATCGGCCCATTTCCAGTTCTCGGGCAAAGCAACCAATTGAGTAACAATGTAGCGTGTCTCCATTGTTGCCTCCGGTTTGTTGGGTGCCTCAGGCGCTGGGGTAATGGTGAGCGCGCCATCGACAATCACAAACTCAACATCGGCGTAGTTTGCATTGGTGTTGCTGAAATCGGCAGCCGAAAGCTCCATCGGGTATGTGCCGACGGTTTTGCCTGCGGCTACAGC
>JAGCFC010000079.1 GCA_017650325.1 Salinivirgaceae bacterium
AGTCGCGATTCGATCGACAATAGCCAGAACACAAGGCGAATGCTCGAACTGCAATCGCTCTACGAGATTAGCGTCAAGGAAAAGGACGTTGAACTGCAAAAAAGCAAAGACGAGAATAAAACATTGAAAGCCAACAGTCAAAACCGAAAAATGATTTTTGTTGCTGATGTTGTTGTGCTATTATGTACGCTATGCCTGATTATTATCAGCCGGCGCAGAAAAAAACTCGGCGAAAACCAATAATTAAAAAAACTACCATCTACCGCCCAAACCCGGAACGGGTGGCACACAACAAAGGAATGTGTCACACCCTCGGCGTTCATTATTTGGGGCTGGCGTTCCAATCCGGGTTCACACCCCGGCCTATGATATGTCACGCCTTCGGCGTTTTTATGGGTGCACCTTACTATGCGGAAATTTTTAGAAAATCTAATTTAGAAATTATACAAAATCCTAAAAACCATTTTTTTGCAAATTTTATTACAGATTTTGTTTGAATTTCTCGCTAGCGATACCGTTTTTTCTTGCACCCCGCCGGGCGGAATTTCAATTGATTGCCAGGGTGGCCTCTACTCAACAATTAAACGGCTGAATGCCGATGTGCCGCTTAAATTGGCTCTTACAATATAAACACCTTTAGGCAATGTTGCCACTGACAATGAGCAACTTGTGGCGTCAACCGGCTTGCTGACAACCGTTGTGCCTGAAATAGTCAGCAGTTCAAGGCTGACAATGGTCTCCTTACTCTCGATTCGCACCACATCGCTGGCCGGATTCGGGTAAACAGATATGTTCTCATTGGTGCTAACCTGCACCGATTTAATCGGTGTCGATTTAAGAATTGGTTCGGTAATACCACGATGCCACATTCCGCCGTAATATCTGCTGTAATTTAGCGAGCCAGCCCACATTCCTTTGCCATTGGGCGCTATGCCTAAAGCCGTAAACATGCTGATATCAGTATAAAAATCGGCATAATTGGTAAATGTGGCACCAAAATCGGTACTGTACGACAAGCCATAAACCGTCCCGTCGGGATTTGCGCCAACGCTCACAATTGTATCTGTTCCAGGCACATAGGCAAAACTGGAAATATAAAAACGGTCGTCAGGTTCAACCTTCTCCCAACCCGAACCGCCATCGGTGGTACGATAAACCTCATATTTATTTGTCGATATGGCACTTATCAAACCTGTATCATCGTCGCGGAAGGCTAGTTTGAAGTTATCGGAAAGCGGTGTCTGCGCAACGGTCCACGTTGCGCCCCTGTCAACCGACCGGAACAGACGGCCCGCACTGGTTCCGAAAAATACAGTATTGCCACAGACAGAAAAACTGCCAACCAGCCCCTTCTCACTGCGCTTACTAGCCGGTATACGCGATGACGGCACCCTATTCCACTGATTGCCACCGTCGGTGGTTGTGTAAATCTCGAAATAACCATCGTTGGGGTCACCCAAGCACACACCCGTCTGCGAGTCCCAAAAGTAAACGGTATTGGGGAATGCGCTTCGGCCATTGAAAACAGCCGTTGGCTGAATATCCCACGACTTACCGCCATCGGTAGTGTGCGCCACCTTTCCGCCCGTCAATGAGCGCGAATTGGCGCTTACAAAAATTGTCGCCCACGCCTCAACATCGCTCACCGCACTAATCGACGATATTGAATAACTTTCACTTCGAGGAACATTAACCGTTCCAACCTGCCACGATTCGCCTCCGTCAATAGTTCGGCAAAAATCCATGCATTGGCCATTGCTGAAAGAGCCATCGTAAGCCGATGCCCATACAACATATTCATTTACAGCCGAAATATTTTGTATGCCACGATAACCGGTTGTAAATCCCGATGATTGGAGTGTCCAGAGCAACGGTGTGTCAATCGATGGTCGGATGCCAACAATAGCGTCGATTTCGCGATCGTAATGTGTTGTTTCAAGAATCATTCGGTCGGGAAGGAAAAAACCGTCGTAATCGCCATCCCACCCCCAATTGACATGCAGGTAACCTTTCGGATCATAACCATCGACCACCCATGCATGGCCCGCCCCGTCTCCACTCGCACCCGAGTATATAACCGGCCGGCCGGCATCGATTTCCGCCTTTATCAGATTGAACCAATCGGAAGGTGAATAATCGGAATACAAACACATCCTTATAGAATCGGAATAACGGAAATAGTTGGGCATGGCGTAGAGAATATCGGATGGGTATGAGCCTGAACCGTTTTTGGTATACGACATATCTACCGACACACCAACATGATATAGCAACTGTGCAACTGCCGACAGTTCCACTTCCGTGTGATGGCGTCGGAGTTTGTCGGGCATAAGATTCCAATGATAAGTAGCTGCGCCAAAATTGACAAACTGACGCCCGTAGCTTGGCGATTCGGCCGGGATGTATTTATGCCATCCACGCCCCACATCGGGCCATTGGTGGTAACGCATCACCTGCCCCATGGCCACAGCCACGCATCCGGCTATAGTCGGGCACGAATCGTTATAGGAGCCGGACTGCCCCCATGTCGATGTAATCAACGGGCCCACCGTCTTCAACGAATCGACAACCAACACGGTATCAACTATTTGCGCAGTATCTGCAATCTGAGTTGTATCAATTGCGGGTACAGAATCGGTTTGTGGCAACGAATCGGCATAAGCCCGCCAACGCCGACTATTTTCCGGCGAAGTAACGCCCATTCCGCGCACCGATACAATTTTATTTGCATAACGGTCGAGCTGATGCATAAGCATCATATTGTCAGTAACTTCGCTGGCCGGAGATGTGCGAGAATAGCCCAAAACCGGCATAACGGCATCGTCGGCAGAGATTATGGCAAAACCGCCGTCAGCATATCCGAAAACATAGTAAACCGTGTCACCGTCACAAACACCGGTGTACTTCAAATAAACTGTCGATGATGATTTCTGCGTGTTGCGGCCAAACAAACCTGCGGCAATAGCTTTCGCTCTGTCGGCAGTAACCGGATTGGCAGTGGCGACACAGGTAATCAGAAATGCAAGAACCAATATCGACAGACGCCTCATATCAACCCCAGAAGATATATGCCACAACAATTGCCGCAATAATGCTGGCAAGATCGGCAAGCAGACCGCACACCACGGCGTGGCGTGTTTTGGTGATGCTCACACTGCCGAAATATACGGCCAGAATATAGAACGTGGTGTCGGTTGAGCCTTGGAAACAGCAGGCA
The DNA here is from genome assembly GCA_017650325.1 of Salinivirgaceae bacterium. Classification (GTDB taxonomy): domain Bacteria; phylum Bacteroidota; class Bacteroidia; order Bacteroidales; family SZUA-534; genus RUG13583. The sequence continues at coordinate 3,218 of JAGCFC010000079.1, forward strand.
AGCCGCCCTGCAAATGAATCGGCACCCATTTGGTTCATCGTTTCAATCATCACACCGCGTGCGCCGGAACCGCTCAACGGCTTCATAAACGCCGTGGGCAGAGCATCGACAAAATCGGTGTTAAGCCCCACAAGAGCAAAGAACGACCTCATTCCGTCGATAAGGAAATCGAGAGCGCCCGAAGTGCGGAAAACCCCCACTCCCACAAGAATAGCAATCAAATACGGGATGATTTTGATGGCAACGCCAAAGCCTTCTTTCGCGCCTTCGATAAACGCTTCGTAAACATTAACTTTCTTCCTGACAGCCAACACGATAAACGATATGATTATCAAGAAAAGAATGATGTTTGCAATTAGCGACGACTGAGCATTGACCTGCTCGCGTGGCAGTTGGACAAAATACCAGATCAAACCGCTGATTATGAGCGAGAACACAGCGAAATAACCAAGAAAAACCTTATTGAAAAGGTTGATTTTCTGATAGATGGAAACTGCCAGAATGCCAACAATCGTACTGAAGAATGTGGCTATCAGAATCGGGATGAAAACATCCGACGGGTCGGCGGCGCCCATCTGCGCGCGATAGACCATAATGCTCACCGGTATCAGCGTCAGTCCTGAAGTGTTGAGTACCAGGAACATAATCATCGAGTTCGATGCCGTGTCCTTCTTTGGATTCAACTCTTGCAACTGACTCATAGCCTTGAGTCCAAGCGGCGTGGCGGCATTGTCGATACCGAGCATATTGGCCGCAAGGTTCATCATTATTGAGCCGTTAACCGGATGATTTTTAGGTATTTCCGGGAACAATTTGCTAAAAAACGGCCCCATAATCTTCGAAAAGACATTAATCATACCGCCCTTCTCGCCTATTCGCATCAGCCCGAGCCAGAGTGTCATCACGCCGGTCAGGCCGAGTGAAATCTCAAAGCCGGTTTTGGCCATATCGAACGTACTGGCCACCATTGCGGAAAAAATCTGTGTGTCGCCCATAAATATCAGTTTGATGAGCGCCACCACAAACGCTATCACGAAGAATGCTATCCAGATGTAATTCAGTGCCATATGTTATTTGGTGTTGGGTTTTAGGTGTTGGGTATTGGTGTTTTGTTTGTTGGAACGCGCCGTGACACGTCCAAATTTAATTCAGTTTTCGTTATCGTTTTCTGTTTTCGTCAACATTGCATCAAGTATCGTTCTCATTTTCTGACCGTTCCACTGTGCCATTCCGCTTTTGCGCATCAGAATGTTTCCTTCAGCATCAATCAGGAAGGTTACAGGCAAGGTGTTTGTCGAGAGTTGTTCGGGATAACGCTTAATTGGCAGATAAACAGGCAAATTCAAATTCTTCTTTTTGACGAATTTTGCCACATCTGTGCGTTTTTCGTTGGTGATGAAAAGGAAATTGACCTTGTCGCCATAATCGGCGTAAAGGCTGCGGAACTGCCTCATCTCTGCCAGACACGGCGAGCACCACGATGCCCAATAATTAATTATGGTCGGTTTTCCGATAAAATCGGCCAGCGTGCAGGTATCGCCATTGAGCGTACGCAAATGCCAGTCGAGCGACGTTGTGAACAGCGGTATCGGCTGCTTGAGCAACGATGGCTGATAGATAAACACTGTCGGCCGCAAAACAAGCGCTATGGCCGATTTGCGCGTCTGTGGCACCATAATGAATATGGCCAGCAGCACGATTATCAAGTCCAAAGCCAGACTCAACTTCGACTTACGAGTCAACAGATTCCTGAAATAATTCTTAAAGAATTCCATACCTAATCGAAAAACAGCGCAAGGTAGGAAATTTTAAAACACAGAGAGCGCAGAGGAAACGAAGGACACAGAGACAAAAAAGGCCAACCCCGCACGAGTTGACCTTAGTTGCTATATGAAGTTTTGACTTACTTTCCTGACACTTCTTTGCAAGCCGCCAAAATGCCGTCGAACATCGGACGGATGTCCTTTTCGGCAACGGCCGAGAATGCAATGCGGATAAGGCCGTTGATGTTGATTGTGCCAATGCTGTACTTCTCGATGAGCAGCAGACGAACTTTCTCAGCATCGATTCCGTCGGCCGGCTTGATGCACATAAAATAGCCTGAGTTGTAAGGCAGAGCCTTGAAATACGGTGCATATTTGGCATCGCTCAAAGTGTTGCGGACAGCATTGTAGCGAGCCTGCATAATATCGAGTTTGGCTTTCTTTTCGGCAGCGTAGGTTGGCGATTCAAATGCTTGAACCAAAAGCGATTGCGAAAGGTTGCTAGCATTCGAGATATTGCCACGGACGGCACCGGCAGTCTTGTTTTCAAGTGCTTCGTAGAGTTGAGCGTCACCACCCTTAACGGCGTATGTGATGAATCCCACACGGAATCCCCAAACATAGTCTTCCTTGGTCGGTCCATCGACTTTGACTGCAAGCACATTCTCGTGCAAATCAGCTAAATATGCAAATGGTGACTGACGGTCAACGCCTTCTTCGTAAACAAGTCCGAAGTAAGCGTCGTCGCAGATGACAGCGATTTTCTTGCCCTTCTCGGCGGCATTCTTGATGGCTGCAACCAAAGCCTGCATCTCGTCAACACGCGGTGAATAGCCTGTCGGGTTGTTCGGGAAGTTGAGCAGCAGCACCTTCTTGTCGCCATCGGCCAACAGAGCGGCTGAAAGCGATGCAATATCCATCTTATCGCCTGCGAACAAGTTATACGGCGTGATTTTGGCACCGTAGGCGTTGCTCAGAGCCAGATTGTAGTTGCCCCAATAAAGGTTCGGAACCAGAATTTCCTGTCCGTCGTTCAGGAACATATAGCCAGCCATACTGATACCGTGAGTAAGCGCGCTTGTGGCGATTGGCAAACTGATGGTTATGCCCTTCAGACGCGGATTTTTCTCGGCAATCATTGCCTGCCAGCGTTTACGGATATCGGGACGACCAAAACTTGGTGCGTAAAGGAACGCCTTGTCGGCCGAAATGCCCAGTTTCGAGCTGATGCTCTCAAGATGCATCGGTGAGCCGTCGTCTTCAATGGCTGTGCCGATGGTGGCGTTGATTCGGGTGCCTTTGGCTTCGGCGCCCTGCCCTAAAATACCTTTCTTCGGGAAGAAAATGTTCTTGCCACGTTCTGACAACAAATCAAATACCGCCTGATTTTTCGAGGCGATAATCTCATTCAAGTTCTGTGCTTGCGGATTCATAATTGCGCGATTTTTCGGGTTGCAAAATTACATCATTTTCACGGCTTGTCAATATGGGTTTTACGTAATAAGGACGGCGGTGGCCATGAGCTACGAGCCATAGAGCACCTACCCTTTTATCAGTTTGAGTATTACCCCCGATAATTATCTCACTTTATTTAAACGTCACTAAAAACAGCACAACATATATTTTTGTTGGACAACATTTCATAGGAATTATATTTGCAACCTATAACAAATTGAAATGGCAAAACAGACTTGGCGACCTGGAACAATGATTTATCCGCTACCGGCGGTGCTGGTGAGTTGCGGCCGTGCCGACGGCGAGCGCAACGTGTTCACCGCTTCGTGGACCGGCACCATCTGTTCCGACCCGGCAATGTGCTACGTGTCAATCCGCAAAAGCCGCTACTCGTACAATATTATTAAAGAGACGGGCGAGTTTGTTATCAACCTGACCAACAGCCAATTGGCAAAAGCAACCGACTGGTGCGGCGTGAAATCGGGACGCGACATCGACAAGTTTGAAGCTATGGGGCTGACACCAATAAAAGGCACCATGGTTGATGCTCCAATGATTGACGAAGCGCCTGTCAACATCGAGTGCAAAGTTGTTGAAATAAAAGAACTTGGCACACACGACATGTTCATTGCCAACGTGGTGGCCGTGAATGCCGACACAAAATATATGAATCCCGAAACGGGCGCCTTCGATCTTGGCGCAGCCGATATGATTGCCTATATGCACGGCCAATACTACAAGTTGGGCGAACGGATTGGCAAATTCGGGTGGACGGTTGAAAAGAAGCGGAAATGAAATTCAAGATACCATTAATCGGGCGGCTCCACATTTGGCGCGGCATACATCTAACCGAGAATCAGTTTATTCTGATTTTAAGTTTTGTTGTGGGCCTGTTGAGCGGACTTGCCGCAGTGGTTCTGAAAAACACCATCCATCTCACATACACGCTTGTGCTTAAGGCCATAAACTCGGGCTTTGGCAACTACATCTACCTTGCGTTCCCGGCTATCGGTATCTTGCTGACAACCATCTGGATAAAATATCACGTCAAGGACAATATCTCGCACGGTATTACGCGTGTATTATTCTGTATTTCAAGAAAAAACGGCATTATCAAAGGTCATAACACATACACCGGCATTGTGGGCAGTTCGCTTACCATTGGTTTTGGCGGTTCGGTTGGAGCCGAGGCTCCGATTGTGCTCACTGGCGCGGCCATCGGCAGCAATCTGGCGCGGTTGTTCAAGCTTAATTATAAGCAAGTTATACTAATGATTGGCTGTGGCGCCGCGGGTGCTGTGGCTGGCATTTTCAAGGCCCCGATTGCGGGCTTGGTCTTCACTCTGGAAGTGCTGATGCTCGATATGACAATGGCATCGCTTGCGCCACTCTTGATTTCGGCGGTCACAGCCACGCTGATGTCGTACTTCTTCCTTGGCAGCGAAGCCACGCTCTGCACACTTCCTCAACCGCCCACCTTTGAACTTCACAACATTCCGCTCTACCTGATTCTGGGCGTTGCGGCCGGACTCATTGGCTGGTACTTCACTGCAACTTCAATGCGAATGGAAAAATGGTTCAGCAAGATACTGAACCCATGGAAGAAAATAACCATCGGCGGTGTGATTCTTGGGCTGCTTATCTGGCTTTTTCCACCGCTATTCGGCGAGGGTTATGATGCTCTGCGCGAGATACTTACGGGTAACGGACAGCGCATTCTCGACCACTCAATGTTCAGTCAATTTGGCAGCGGTGTATGGGTTATTGTTGCCTACTGCGCACTAATGCTCATTTTCAAGGTGATAGCCACTTCGGCCACCACTGGCGCAGGCGGCATAGGCGGTGTGTTCGCACCATCGTTGTTTATGGGCGGCATACTCGGCTATATGATGGCGCATATGCTTAACTGCCTGGGATTCATAAGTGTTAGCGAAGTGAATTTCGCCCTTGTGGGAATGGCGGCCTTTATGTCGGCACTGATGCACGCCCCACTGACCGGAATATTCCTTATTGCCGAAATCACCGGCGGCTACAATCTGTTTGTTCCGTTGATGGTGGCATCGGTAAGTGCTTACGTAACAATCTATTACTTTGAGCCGCACAGCATCTACACCAAACGTTTGGCACAAAGCGGCGACCTGATTACCCACAACAAGGACCGCGCCGCCCTGACACTGATGAGGCTTGAGAAAGAGGTTGAGCACGACCTGACCGAAGTCGGACCCGACCAGACTCTGCGCGACCTTGTGAACGCAATCTCGCACTCGCGCCGCAACATTTTCCCCGTTGTAGATGAGGAGGGCAAACTGATGGGAATCGTCTTACTCGACGACATCCGCCAAATAATGTTCAACACCGAGATGTACGACAACACCTATATATATGAGTTGATGGTGATGCCGCCCGACACCGTGAAAACCACCGACACAATGGACGTGGTGATGGAGAAATTCGAGAAATCGGGTGCCTGGAACTTGCCTGTAATCAAAAACGGGCTTTATATGGGATATATCTCAAAATCAAAGATTTATACCGCATACCGAAAGGTCTTGCTCAATTTTGCGGAGGAGTAGCAATACCAATCACCGCATACTTTTTTGCAAATAATCTTCTAATCATACAAAATTTCTAAAACCTCTGCCGCAGATTGGCGTAGGCTACGGCTACGTTTGTAATGAATTTTAAATAGTACAACTATGGAAAGACATTGCAACGGAAAAGTAATCACATCGGCAATTACGGAATTGTCACAATGTGAGGTGTTTGTGTTTGGTACCGATATGAATGGTAACCGTGTCGGGCGTGCGGAGCAATTGGCGCAGGCAAAGTTCGGAGCGGTATCAGGGCAAATCGGGCCGCAGTATGGGCCACAGGGACAATGCTACGCCATTCCCGTCGACGTCAGCAATCTGCAGAAAATGCAACCTTACGTCGATGAGTTTATCGATTATGTGAAAGAGCACCCCGACAACCGATTTTTGATAACGCGATTGGGTTGCGGCAAAGGTTTAATCGACTACAGAGACAACAAGATTGCACCATTGTTCGGTGAACTCTATCCGTTGCCCAACGTGATTGTCTCAAAAGAGTGGCGTACAATTCTGATGTTTAACTACCAATTGCCCGACAGACCTGAAGCTCCCGAAGTGGTTAACGAAGAGGTTCTTAAGGAATTGTGCCGGCAATACCGCTATCAGATAGGTGCCAATTGCGTTGCTTCGTTGCCCGACATCCGCGTCAGGTACGTGGCTGGCAAAGACAAATTCGGTTACACTTCGTTCGGCAACTTTTTCTTCTATGGCGGCAGTATGTATGTGTTCCCCAAAGATGTAGCGATACCCGAGGATAACAACGTTCCCGCGCCAACTATCGCCTACAATACCAAGAAGATAGCAACCGGATTGCGATTGGTCGCACCCGAGGATTTTACCTTAAGGTCATATAAAACCGGCCGCATACGACATTTCACCAGAGACGAATATCGGAAAACGCTTGCAAATATGAATGATACAAGTTTGTTGGGGCTTCTCAACAAGCAGGATAATACCGATTTTGTGCGCCAACTTGCCTACGAGGAGGCGATGCACCGGGGCATTCCCGAAGACGCAATTGATGTTTCGGGAACATTGCAGAAGAAGTGGGATGAGTTGGAAAGGAAACGCGACGAAGACGACAGCGCAAGATGCTGTGTTATTGACTATTTCCACGATGAATGTTGGAACCGTCAGACACCGCAAAAGGTGATTTTCGCGGGAGTGCAGACACCTTTCAAAGATACAAACGGTGATTGGATATACACCGGCGATGTGATTCAATTGGAGGAGGATTTTAGTATGGAATATGCGGCCGTTGGCGCTATGTGCGATGAAAAAGGCAATGGGCATTATTGCTTTATTCTTGACAACCATTCCTGGCCATTGGCCGATTGCCAGCAGCACCACCAAATGACGCGCGTCGGCACAGTATTCTACCAATTGCAAGAGGACGATTTTCTAAAAGTCAATCAGCGCACAACGCGATTCAACGGCTGGCGGGATTCGAAAGAGGACACGCAAAACAAGGTTTTAATGGCTAAATTTACGCCTAACTTTAAGCAAGATTTTTGGGAATATAAAATGCTAGATGTGTTAGGAGCTGAATTTGATTGGAGAAAATAAAAAGATAAAACGCCGATAATGTGGCACAAAATCGCCTGAAAACACCTTCATCTATTTTTATCGCCATTTTGTAAAACTGTACCTACGTCAATTTATTCAATAATTCAGTTAATCAATTAATTAATATTTATCATCAATCGGTTTTATCAATCGAAATCATAGAAAAATACCATAATCATTATGGGATTAATGGCTCTTGAACCACTACTTTTGCGGCCGGAAAATTGGGTATAAAAGTACATTGATATGTTTGCAGTTATGATTTTGGTGTTCGTGCTTGGCTACATCGCCATTGCAATGGAGCACCCTTTCAGAATTGACAAGGCAGCACCGGCGCTCTTCATCGGCGCAGCTTTGTGGGCTATTTATGCACTTGGCGCCGACAGTATTCTGTCGCTCGGCCACAGCGCAGCGTGGAACAAATACTCGATGAATCTCGAGGGCGGACTCACCGACGAAAACATTCATTCTTTTTTCAATTACGAACTTGTTCACCATCTGGGAGATACGGCCGAAATCCTGTTCTTCCTGCTTGGCGCGATGACTATTGTCGAGACCGTTGACCGCCACCGCGGATTCAAGGTCATCACCGACAAAATCAAAACCACCAACAAGGTCAAACTGCTGTGGATTCTGAGCATCCTGACGTTCTTTATGAGCGCCATTCTCGATAACCTGACAACCACCATCGTAATGGTGGCGCTGCTTCGCAAACTTGTCGCCGACCAGAAAATGCGCTGGTTCTACGCCAGTATGATTGTGATTGCGGCAAACGCCGGCGGCGCATGGTCGCCAATCGGTGACGTCACAACCATTATGCTCTGGATTGGCGGACAGGTGACTACCGAAAAAATCATCTTCGAAGTCTTCCTTCCGTCGCTCATCTGCCTCTGCATTCCGCTGATAATCTTGAGCTTCACGTTCAGGGGCGAAATTGAG
>JAGCFC010000080.1 GCA_017650325.1 Salinivirgaceae bacterium
CTGGCTTTCATTGATGAACAACTAAAATCGATTTACAGCAGCCTTGACGAGACCGAAAAACAGATACAATCGTTCAAAAAAGAGAACAAAATCAAGACGCAGAGCGATCCGGCCGTGACCGCATCGACTCAAAAACTTGAGACGCTCGAAGAAAGGGTGAGCGAACTTGATTACGAACTGCTTGCTATTGAGCAAATTAAGGCGAAACTTGAAGCCGGTGGCGACATCAACACCTACGAGATGCAGGCCGCGCTGGCCGGAACCAAAGCCGCGCAACTGATGGGCAACATTCTGACCAACTTGCAACGCATTATCGACGAGCGTCAACAACTGCTTAACAGCCTGACAATCGACAACATAAAGGTGAAGCAAGTCGAGAAAAGGCTCGATATGCAGATTACCCTGACCATCGATTTTGTGAACACATCGCTTGAGCGGATGCGTGAGCAGAAGGCTGAATATAAATCGCAGATTTCAGAAGCTGAAAAATGGCTGTTCAACGAAAAGAATTACGACGAACTTGAATATGCGCGGTTGCAACGGATGTACGCTGTGAACCAAACTTACTATAACCAACTGATTGACAAGAAAGCAGAATATCTGATTTCGCAGGCCGGCTACATTTCGCGCAACACCATTCTCGAGTCGGCATCGACACCGGTTGAGCCAATTTCGCCAAAAGCGGGCAGCATCTACACAGTGTTCGTCCTGCTCGGGCTGATTATCGGCTGCATATATTTGATTATTCGCTATTTAATTTATAACGAGATTACATCGGCAAGCATGGTGCAGAACTACACCAAAGCGCCGATTTTGGGTGTTATTCCGCAGTATGAAGACCCTGTTGATGTGTCGCAACTGCTGGTGATGAAAGACCCGCATTCACCATTCTCTGAAGCATTTAGGTCGATACGCTCGAACCTGCAATTCATATCGCATGGTGCCGAAGCCAACATTTTGACCGTGTCGTCGACCATTTCGGGCGAAGGCAAAACGTTTGTGTCAATCAACCTTGCCGGCATTATCGCCACATCGGGCAAACGGGTTGTGCTGCTCGACCTTGACCTTCGCAAACCGCGTATCCATCAAGGATTCAAGGTTGAAAACAGCAAGGGCATCAGCACTATACTGATTGGCCGCAACAAGATTGAAGAATGTATCCATCATACCGAAATTGAGAATTTTGATTTCATCACCGCTGGCCCGATACCGCCCAATCCGTCGGAATTGGCAGGCAGCAAAGAGATGGACAACCTGGTTGACGAACTTCAGAAAAATTACGATGTCATAATCATCGACACACCGCCGGTGGGAATGGTGTCGGATGCCGTAGTTAGTTTGCACAGAGCCACTTTCCCGATTTACGTAATGAAAGTTGGCGTGTCGAAACGGCAGTTTATTGAAAACGTGAACATTCTGCGCAGCGAAAAGAATATGGAACATTTGTCGATAATTCTTAACGGCGCTAATATGAAATCGCACGCCTACGGCTATGGATATGGCTACGGTTACGGCTATGGATATGGTTACGGCTACGGCGAAACAAAAAAGAAACACTCTCGGCACTTGTTCGGCGCCAAACAATCGGTTTAACGGAATATGATTTTAAAGTTGTGCATATTTTTCCTGTTGGTCTTCCTTTTGACAATGGGCGTACACGCTTTTTTCTTGTCGCGATCGAAGCGCCAAAACATTAAGAAACACAATATTACGGGCGAACGATGGGCGTCGCAGCGGAAGCCGATGCTTGGCGGCGTTGGTTTTTTTGCGGGCTTTGCGTTGGGCGTCCTGACGTGGATTTTCTTTGGCACTCGGCTGGGCCAAACCATTGACGGACAACTGATGGCGGGTGTTTTGGCGGCTGTCAGTCTGGCATTTGTGATGGGACTGATTGACGATGTGTTCAACACTTCGCCGATGTTCAAATTTGCAATGCAGTTTGCCGTGGGCGTGATTCTGATTTCGTGCGGAATTTATATTCAGATATTTGAAAACCAATGGCTTAATTATGCTTTAACGCTGTTTTGGGTTGTCGGCATAATGAACTCGCTGAATATGCTCGATAATATGGATTCCGTAACCAACACTATGTGTATCATTGTGTTAAGCGGCATATTGGTGGTGTTGCTCACACCTTTGCGCGACGCGTTTTTTGTGGTGCTGATTGTGGCCACGCTTGCGTCGATGGTGGCGTTCTACAAGTTCAACTGGCATCCGTCGACAATGTATATGGGCGACAACGGCTCGCAGTTTCTGGGCGCGTTTATGGCCATTGTGAGCATCCGTTACCTTTGGAATCCGGCAACTACCGAAATTTCAAATCCCGTATTCCCGTTTTTGATTGTCTATCTGGCATTTCTGATACCACTCACCGACACGGCAACCGTCACCATCAACCGCTTGTTGCGCGGTCAGTCGCCGTTTGTTGGCGGTACCGACCACACTACGCACCACCTGTCGTATCGCGGCCTGACCGACCGTCAAGTTGTATGTCTGATGGGCGCCATCAATCTTGTATCGGCTTCAGTGGCAGTGATTTTCCTGCTGATGCCGCCTAAATCGTCGTGGCCGCTATGGGTGGCAGGTTGCACCGCACTTGTAGTGTCGGGTTTGCTGTATGCCAACACAAAAGTCACCAAACCCAAACAGAAAAAATAATGTAGTGACGCAATTCGTCGCATTCATTCAAGCAATCCGCAAATTATGAAAAATCAGATAATTACAATTATAGTCTCAATATTGGTGTCGGGCGCAGTGGCGTTTTTTGTTGCACGACATTTTCAGCAGCCTGGCGAAAGCGTTGTCAGTCAAGTTACCGACGCAGTGCCGATGCCTGACAAACTGACTTTTATGGGCGAGCCGGTGCCAATCCACAACTTCGACACCCGCGAGAGCCTTGACCGTGAGTTGCAAGTGAACCGCCTTTGGCATTCGCAAACTATCTTGATGCTGAAACGCGCAAACCGCTATTTTCCTATTATTGAGCCAATTCTGAAAGAAAACGGCGTGCCTGACGATTTGAAATACATTGCTGTGATTGAAAGCTCGCTCACCAATGTGGTGTCGCCGTCGGGCGCAAAAGGTTTCTGGCAGTTTTTGAGTGGAACGGCAAAGGATTTCGGCCTTGAAGTGAACGACGAAGTTGACGAGCGCTATAATCTTGAGAAGGCCACAGTAGCCGCAATAGATTATTTCAAGCGCACAAAGGAAAAGTTTGGTTCGTGGACTATGGCCGCAGCATCGTATAATATCGGGCGGGCAGGGTTGCTGAAGCAGGTAGGACAGCAGAAGTGCAACAACTATTACGACCTTGTTTTGGGGGAGGAGACCGAGCGTTACATTTTCCGCGCCATCGCTATAAAGCAGATTATGGAAAACCCTGAAATGTATGGTTTTACTATGCCTAAAGATGAACTTTACCATCCAATCCCATATACGGTTGTATCGGTTGACAGCACCATTGCTGACATTGCCGACTTCGCCTTTGAGCATGGTACCAACTACAAGATGCTCAAAATGATGAACCCATGGCTTCGTGCTACTAAACTTACCAATCCGAAACGTAAAACCTACCAAATAAAAATAATCGATCCCAAGTTCAGAATGGTCGAAATCGATACGCAAACGGTGGTTATGCCGCAAGACATCGAACTTAATTAGCGAAAATTGTGCGCCAGGCTGCTACAAAACAGCGCATAATCGACACGAATCCAGCTTGACTAATAGAGTAATTGGTTGATAATTTGATAATTATCAATAATTGATTTTTAGTCGTAAAAATCGCCAATCGGCCATAAATAGTAAAAAATACATTTTATATTTGAGTGGCTGATTTTCATGGATGGAAAGTCGCACAATAAAAAAACAAACGTTTGCTTTGGCAAACACAATTACTACTAAACTAATACTTTATTAAAATGAAGAGAATTTTATTTGCTTTGAGTGCCTTGGCTATGGTTGCCTGCACTTCGAAACAGCAATGCCAACTTCCGCTGGCCGACAAGGCTAATTTTGCGAAAGAAGTTGACGGAAAACAAGTTAGCTTGTTCACAATTAAGAACGATGCAGGCGTGACTGCACAAATCACCAACTACGGCGGACGTATTGTCAATCTTTTCGTTCCCGACAAAGACGGTCAGTTTCAGGATGTTGTAATGGGTTTTGACAACCTTGACCAATATCAGTCATCGGCTGACGGTCTTTATTTCGGCGCACTTATCGGACGTTATGGCAACCGTATCGGTGGCGCATCGTTCAAGATTGGCGAAGAGACTTTCAATGTTGATGCCA
>JAGCFC010000081.1 GCA_017650325.1 Salinivirgaceae bacterium
AAAGAAAATAGAATATTATAGAGAAGGACTGATTTCGTACGAAGATTTGCAAAAGGCGAAATGCATAGATAATCCCATACGAATAATGCAATTGGAAGGTGCTTTGCAGGGTAAGACTTTTATAAACAAAAAAGGAATTTCCGACTTCTTGAAAACGTTGTCTTATCCGCTTTATTTCCTTGATTTTGAGACAATGCAGCAAGTGATTCCCGACATAATAGGAACACGGCCGTATCAGCAAATAACGTTTCAGTATTCACTTCATTATTTTGAAAGCGAAGGCGGGGAACTGAAGCACAAGGAATTTCTTGCCGAATCGGGGAAAAATCCGCTTCGCGATATTGCCGAACAATTGTGTCGTGACATTCCCAAGAATGTCTGCACGATGGCGTATTATAAGGCATTCGAATGTGCGAGAATAGAGGAGCTCGCTGATTTGTTCCCCGATTTATCGGATCATTTGTTAAACATAAGGGATCATATCGTAGACTTGATGGTGCCGTTTCAGCAGGGCAATTACTATGTGAAGGAAATTGGTGGCTCATTTTCAATAAAAAGTGTGCTGCCCGCCTTGTTTCCTGACGACCCAAGTTTGAATTACCACAATTTGGACGAACGAGTGCAAAACGGAGGTGATGCAATGACGATTTTCCCGAAAATAAAGGATATGCCACCCGAAGAACAGGAATCGGCCCGCAAGGCTTTGCTTGAATACTGCAAACTCGACACGTTGGCAATGGTAAAAATCTGGCAACGATTAGTGAATGTTGTGAAGGAATAGTCATTTGAGATAGATTAATCCGTTAAATCTGTGTCGTCTGCGTTCAAAAATTAACCTAAAATCGTCTCTTTAACCGATTATCCAATAATTTAGTAGTTTTGCGCACAAAAAATTTTCGACGTGCAAAACGATACGGCTATTTCCAACATTCTTGACCTTATTCCGCAACGGCCGCCAATGGTTATGGTCGATGCCTTCTACGGTGTCGAAGATGGAACATCACGGTCGGGATTGACGGTTGAGAGCGGCAACATCTTCTGCAAGGGGGGTGTGCTTCGCGAGCCGGGTATTGTGGAGCACATTGCGCAATCGGCGGCGGCACGCGCGGGCTACATTTTCAAAATGAAGAACGAGCCGGTGCCGCTGGGTTTTATCGGATCGGTCGACAAGCTGACAATCCACCGCTTGCCACGTGTGGGTAACAAGCTGCAAACCACAATCAGCGTGATGCAGGAGATGGGCGGATTGTCGCTCATTTCGGCAAAAACCGAAGACAACGAAGGCCCGGTGGCCGAATGCCGAATGAAAATTTTTCTTAAAATAGACTAAAATATCTTATTGATAATGAAGACAAAAAATAAAATACGAGAGGCCGTCCTTGTCGACCGCAAGACCATCACAGTAAGGTTCAGCGAGGTTGACTCGATGAAGGTTGTCTGGCATGGCGAGTACATTCGTTACTTTGAAGACGGGCGCGAGTCGTTCGGCAAGCATTATGACGGGCTGAAGTATATGGACATCTACGACAGCGGCTATCTGGCACCAATGGTTGAGTTGAACTGCCAATACAAACAGTCGCTCACATTTGGCGAGGAGGCCATCATCGAGACACGATACATCCGCACGGCTGCAGCGAAAATTATTTTCGACTACACCATCTACCGTGCGTCGGACAACACTGTGGCCGCTACCGGAACCACAACGCAGGTGTTTGTGAACGGTGAGACGCGCGAACTTGAGCTCAACAATCCACCATTCTACGACGAATGGCAGAAACGCTGGATAAAAGATTGAAACCGAAAACGATAGTGAGCATTATATGAAGATTTACATAAACGCAGACTCTATTGTAACCCCGTTGGGATTCGGCACGCAGGAGAATCTGGCAGCTCTCTGTTCTTATCGCAGCGCTCTCAGCTGGCACGAATCATCGGATGTTGCCTCAGGCCCCATGATGATGGCTGAGTTCAACGATCACGCCATAAGGCTCGAGTCAAAGATTCTCAACCTCGAATCGCAATACACAAAATTCGAACGGCTGGTGATTATGGCCGTTAACGACGTGCTTAACCAAACTCACACCGACATTGCCGATCCTTCAGTAGGTTTCATCATATCGACTACCAAAGGCAATTCGGTGCTGATCGACCATACGGCCGAATCGCAGGACGGGCGCGTTTCACTCTGGAAAACATCTGATCGTATAGGTCGTTATTTCGGTGCGGCCAACCGGCCTATTATAGTGTCAAACGCTTGCATATCAGGTGTGTCGGCGCTCATTGTAGGCAAGAGGCTGATAGAGGCTGGCGTGTACGGCAGTGTGATTGTGGCGGGTTGCGATGTTTTGACGCATTTCATAACAAGCGGGTTCAAGTCGTTCAAGTCGCTCAGCACAAAGCGTTGTGTGCCGTTTGACGGGCGCCGCGATGGTCTGAACCTTGGCGAGGGAGCTGGCGCGGTGTTGCTGTCGCCCAATTACGATGAAAACAGTATTCTGCTTGCCGGAGGTTGCATAAGTAACGATGCCAACCACATTTCGGGCCCGTCGCGCACAGGCTACGAACTCAATCTTGCCATCCGTGGAGCAATGAGCGAGGCTGGTGTGCAGCCCGCCGACATCAGTTTCACTGACACCCACGGAACAGCAACCGTATACAACGATGAGATGGAGTCAAAGGCAGTAACATTGGCGGGTTTGCAGAACCTTCCGGTGCAAAGCCTTAAACCATATTTCGGACATACTCTAGGCGCCTCGGGCATAATAGAGACCATTGTTTGCGCACATGAGTTGCGCATGGGTACTATTTTCGGCACAATGGGTTTCGAAAAACCTGGCACTCCAATGCCTATTAAGGTTTCAGCCGAGCATCAACGTGTAAAAAAGATGCACCATTGCGTAAAAACAGCATCAGGATTTGGGGGGTGCAATGCCGCCATAGTACTGTCGGTGCCGCAATACGCCAAAACCCAATCTGAACCTGCGCCGGTAAAGCTCAGGAGCATACGCACAGCATCGGTTTTCGGTTCGCAGATAAAAGTGGGCAAGAGAATTGTATTCTCTTCTAAATCAAGCGAATTCGGAGTCTTTATACGCGAGGCTTTCAAAAAGCTGGGCGATGACAACATGAAGTTCTACAAAATGGACAATCTCTGCAAACTTGGTTATGTAACAGCAGGTTATCTGCTGAATGGACTGCAGTTTGCCCCGGAGGAGATGGGCATTGTGCTGATGAATTCCTATGGTTCGCTCGACACAGATCTCGACCACGAGAAAATCATTAGCGAGCAGGGCGACGCCATGGCCAGTCCGGCGGTGTTTGTCTATACTCTGCCCAACGTCGTGATAGGAGAAATATGCATCCGCTATCAGATTAAAGGAGAAAACACTTTCTTTGTAAACGAAGGGCATGAGACCGAAAGGACGATGAAATACATTGAGAAGGCGATGGAAAAAACCAATCTCCACTACTGCATTTTCGGCTGGTGTGATTTGATTGGCGACAAATACCGGGCGGCTTTCAGCCTGATTGAAAATACTGAATATAACGGAAATATTGGCGCCGGAGCGGGCACCGAAGGTTCCGATACCAGCAATTCGAAATAATATTTTAGAAACACCATAAAACAAATGACAATGGAAGAGTTGATTGAAAAACTTAAAGGCGAGCTGATTGCCGAACTGAATCTTGAAGAAACCACACCAGCCGACATCGACGCCGAGGCACCACTTTTCGGCGACGGCGGTCTTGGACTGGATTCGATTGACGCACTGGAGATTATCCTGATTCTGGAGCGCAACTACGGCATCAAAATCGAGAATCCCGCACAGGGGAAAGAGATTTTCTATTCGGTGAAGACTCTGGCCGAATACATCACCGCCAATCAAAAGAAGTAGATGAAAATTGCCGTTACGGGGCTCGGCGCGGTGTCGGGAATCGGGCTCGATGTTGATGAAAACATTGACGCTTTGAAACATAAGCGACACGGAATGGAGAAACCACATTTCTTCACTCACCTTGATGTGCCCGTATCCGAAGTCAAAGTGCCAAACGTGACGCTTTTGGAGTACCTCGGATATGATTATAATTTTTTCCTATCGCGTACTGCATTGTTTGGAATTACAGCCGCTCGTGAGGCATTGTCCGATTCGGGAATTGATGTCCACAAAATGCGTGTGGGGCTGATTTCGAGCACTTCGGTAGGAGGAATGGACTTGAGCGAGGAATTCTACTACTCTTTCAGGGAAAATCACGAACACGGACGACTGCGCTGGGTTAGTCAACACGATTGTGGTTCGAGTACTGAATTGATTGCCAAATGTTTGCACATTACTGGTTTTCGCACAACCGTCAGCACGGCCTGCTCGTCGGCGGGCAACGCCATTATGCTTGGCGCGAGAATGTTGAAAAACAATATGTTAGACGCGGTTATTGCTGGCGGCACCGACGCGCTCTGCAAGTTCACTCTCAATGGCTTCAACTCGCTGATGATTTTGGACAAAGAGCACTGTCGCCCGTTCGACGCCACTCGCGCAGGGCTGAATCTTGGCGAGGGTGCGGGCTACATTGTGATGCAGCGCCTCGACGATGCCAAACGCGAACCGTACTGTCTTTTAACGGGTTACGCCAACGCCAATGACGCTTACCACCAAACAGGCTGCTCGCCCGAAGGCAACGGCGCCTACAAGTCGATGAGCGAAGCGATGGCCGTGGCTGGTTTGCAACCGTCTGATATTGACTATATTAACGTTCACGGCACCGCCACCCCCAACAACGATCTTTCGGAGGCAACCGCAATCCGCCGCATTTTCGGCGACCGCGTGCCACCGTTCAGTTCGGTCAAGGCGTTTATCGGGCACACACTGGGCGCATCAGAGGGTATTGAGGCTGTATACTCAGCTCTGTCAGTGAAGAATGGCTATATTTACCCGAACCTTAACTTTAAGTTAGTTGATCCGAATATCGGACTTTCACCGGAAACCGAATTTGCCGAAGGGCGCAATATCCGCAATGTACTGTCGAACGCATTTGGTTTCGGCGGCAATGACACATCACTTATTTTCTCTAAAATCGACTGATATGAAGCCAATTACAATAACAAAATCGTGTCAGTTAAAAGCCGATGTTCTCACCGTAAATGGGTGCGAAGAGCCGTTCGATTTTAAAGAATTGGTAGCCGACGCATCTTTGCGTCGCCGTATGAGCCGCATTGTGAAAATGGGCGTTGCCTGCGGTTTGAAATGCGCCGAAGATTTGCCATCGGACAGCATCGACGGCATTGTAACCGCCACTGGATTAGGCTGTTTGGGCGACACCGAGAAATTTATGGAGTCGATTGTGGTGAATAACGAGCGGTTGCTCAACCCCACGCCGTTCATTCAATCAACCTTCAACACCATTGGCGGACAGATTGCACTGTTGCGCGGAATCCACTCATACAATGTTACTTACGTTCACCGCGGCTTGAGTTTCGAGAGTGCGCTGATTGACGCCGCAATGCAGGTTGCCGAAGGGCGGCGCAACATTCTGCTTGGCGCTGTGGATGAGATTACCGCCTCGTCGGCCGACATTCAGCGCCGTCTTGGAATGACGCGCGATTATGAATTGGGCGAGGGTGCTAACTTCTTTGTCCTGAACGCCGCCACACCCGGCAGCAACCAAACGACTGTGGTTGATATTGACACCCGCAGCGGCAAACTGACTGACGACGAATTGTCTAAATTAATTATTGAAATGGCAAAGCGTAACGGCATAAATGCAAGCGATTTATGTGTTGTGGCAAACTGCAACGCCGCAACCACTGACAGCGTTGCCAACCGATTGTCGTTGAAAAACAAACCGTTGCCATTCAAAACCTGCGAGTACCACACTCTTTCGGCACAAGCTCTAGATTTTGCAATAAATAATTCTACAGCCAATAACACACTGATAATAAGCGATTACCAAGGAATAAACCATTCGCTGATTTTATTAGGTAGGATTTAGGAATTAACAATAAATTGACATCAGACAACAGACGTAAGACAACAGAAAATGATAAGTGGACAATGCGTCCGTTGACCGTAGTCTGTAGTCCGTTGTCAAAAAAACGGTTTGCCGATTAAACAATGATTATCGCACTCGCCATCGTAGCCATTCTGGCATTTCTGTTTTACGCCTCATACAGCATAAAATCGCAGGTGTATGTGAGGGCGCTGTGCCGCGTGAAAACACAGGAAAAGGTTGTGTATCTGACTTTTGACGATGGTCCCGATGCCGAGCAGACACCCCGAGTGCTCGATGTGCTGAAACGTAACAACGCCAAAGCCACGTTCTTCTGCATCGGCAGCCGCATTGCAGGCAACGAACAG
>JAGCFC010000082.1 GCA_017650325.1 Salinivirgaceae bacterium
GTATGTCTCGATGCCACTGTTGGCGGTGAGAGTTACGGCAGCAGGTTTGATAGTCAGTTTGCCATTAACCAATTCTGTCACAACATAGTTGCCCGTAGCGTCTTTTGTTGTATTAACGGTTGCACCAGTGAAGGTTACATCGTATTCGCCAGCGTTTGTGCCGTTTACGGTGGCCGTTACGCCATCAAAAGTCAGACCTTCGACGCTGCAGGTGAAGCCTGAAACGGTTTGCTCCGTACCATTGTATGTCTCGATGCCACTGTTGGCGGTGAGAGTTACGGCGACAGGATTGATTGCAAACGTCTTTTGAACTGTTTTCGTATAATTACCTATGCCAGTGATGGTTACCGTGGCGGTACCGGCATTTGTGTTGTTGGAATACGAAATGGTATAATCCGTGCCTTGTGTGAGCGTGGTTTCTCCGTCGGTTACAACAACAGTTGGTCTGATTTCCGACCCCGTGTAGGTTTGTGCGGCAATGTCGGCAATGTTGCTTGCTGTCAGATTTTTAACCCAATTTGCCGTGAACGTCTTGTCGCCTGTGCTGCCTTTTGCAATGGTTACTGATGTAGTTGGCTCACTCTGACCCTCATACGTCCAGCCGAGGAATGTATAGCCATCTTTTGTGGGATTCACAAGGGTGATTGCTTTGCTCTCGACGGTGTACGTTGTCGGATTCGCTGTGGCGAAAGTGGCACCTTCAACGCTGTTATAGGTGATAGTGTAGTTGATGGGTAGGATGGTGGGGGCGATGTAGTAGTTTATGGCTATATAGGTACATAGCTTGCAGGTGGCGGTGCCATCGGTAGCAGCCCAGTCCAGATCAACATTTGTCGTGGTAGCATTGCTCGTGTAGCCAAAGCCGCAGTGTGCATAGTATTCGGGCACACTGCCGCTATAGGTGGCGGTGAAAGTCACATCACCGCTCTCGTTGACACCGACATTGGTGGTAACACCATCATTGGAGATAATGTTGTAGTACTGCCCCTTGTAGCTCATGCCAGTGGTGTAAATCTTCAGTCCGCCGTACGGATACTCGGTCATGGCGCTTACGGAAGGGATGCTGAGCGTCACACCCTCGTATGGAATGATGGCGCAAACGAAATTGGCTCCGTCGTGATGGCCGTTGCCCGTGCCATCTAGCAGCCTTGCCTCTTTGCCGTTCAGCGTCACACTCATGGTGTAGCGGTTGTTGGTAAGCGTGCCAGCATTGTCGCCCGCCACGGCGCCGACTACACTGTAACCATTGATGTTCCCACCATATACCAAACAATTCTCAATGGTGGATCCACCCAAATTGTTGCCTACGATGCCACCATAATCCACCGCGTCGTCCAAATTGCTTGAAGCTGTCACATTGGCACTACTGGTGCAGCCGATGATGGTGCCTGCATCATTATAGCCGACAATGCCGCCATGAAAACTGGCCCCTGCGTAAGAACCATGAATGGTGACGCTGGAAGTAACATGGCAGTTGCTGATGGTACCTTTATAATTACAGCCGGCGATGCCGCCACAATGGCTAAGCCCCTCAATTCGGCTGTTGTCAAGTGTCAGGTTCTTCACCTCGGCACTTCCGTCGCTGGTCGATATTCGTCCAAAGAGGCCCTTGTAATCTTCAGTGTTCTTATTGATGTTGATGCCGCTGATGGTGTAGCCCTTGCCATCGAAGTGTCCGGCGAAACATTTGTTTTCGTTTTGGTTGCCGATGGGTATGAAGTTGTTCTCCGTGCCATCGTATGTGATGTTGTTCGTCAACACAAAGTATGTGTCTTTGTACATCGTGCCAGCGTTTACCTGGCTGGCCAGCAGGTCAAGGTCATCGGTGGTTGCAATCTGGTACGGGTTGGCTTGCGAGCCGTTTCCACCAGTAAAAGCACCGGCTGCACACGCTGCAGTCGAAGTGAGCTGCAATGCGGCAAAAAGTGTAAGTAAATTTTTGATTTTCATTATTTTATATAAATGATTTAGTTAAAAGATTAAACATTAAAAAGATAGAGCCGTGAAAAAGGCTTCTGATAGTTATGTTTAACCTTTCACGGCGGCGAAAAAAAGTATTTTTTATGAGGAATTGGGTTGGTGACCATGATGTCGTTCAATATATATTGTTGATATGTAATAATTTAACCCGCCTAATATTTGTCTGTATTGGTGTGTGAGTTCCGCAAGAATCATTTTAAGTGCGGTCAAAGGGGCTATGAATGGCATTTTGTTAATCTTGCTTTGCTATTTTTTCGGGACGCAAAATTATGAAATTTTCCAAACCAAAACTTATTATTTCTAACCGATTTGATCCGTTTTTTAGCTAACCAAACTTAACCAAATGAAATCTAAAAGATTTTTTCAGGCAGGTTTGGGTAAGTTTGGATAGGAGAGATAATCAAATAATCTCCTGTATGTCCCCGAGTAATTCCCTCGCTGGCTTATCGCGCGCTTTTCCACAAAATCCAACCGAAAACAAAAGAAAACTATAACGAAACCGCACAAATCAACTTTATTCTAAAGAAAACAATCGAAAACCGCACAACCCGAAACCCTCTGAACCCTAAACGGTTCGCCGATTGAACAATTAATAATGAAAAATGAGGCGTAATGTGCTCAGAGCTGATAGCTCATAGCCAGAGACCGTAGTCTATAGTCTATAGTCAAAAAAACTAGACTTCTAAACCCTCACCACTTATTATATATTATAGGTGTATTTCTCCCGAATTGCCATTTTCGTGTTTGCCTTTAAAAATTTTGTTTTTCTTTGCGCCGATTTTCAAACCATAAGGAGATATCTAATGCAAAAGAACCTTGTAATTGTCGAGTCACCGGCCAAGGCCAAGACTATTGAAAAGTTTTTGGGTAAAGATTATATGGTGACGTCGAGTTACGGACACATCCGCGATTTGGCCAAGAAGGGCTTCGGCATCGACATCGAGCATCAGTATAAACCTGAATACGAGATTTCGCCCGACAAGAAAAAGCTTGTAACCGATTTGAAAAAAGCCGCCAAAGATGCAGAGACCGTATGGCTCGCATCCGATGAGGACCGTGAGGGAGAAGCCATTGCGTGGCACCTTTACGAAGTGTTGGGGCTGAAAGACAAATCGACCAAACGAATTGTTTTCCACGAAATTACAAAATCAGCCATTTTGCACGCCATCGAAAATCCGCGTGGCATCGATATCAATTTGGTCAACGCACAGCAGGCGCGCCGTGTTCTCGACCGTTTGGTCGGCTTCGAGTTGTCGCCAGTTCTTTGGAAGAAGGTTAAACCGTCGCTGTCAGCAGGCCGTGTGCAGTCGGTGGCTGTCCGCCTGATTGTTGAGCGCGAGCGCGAGATTATGGACTTCAAGCCCGAATCGTCGTTCCGCGTTTTGGGTCAGTTCAACCATCCGTCGCTCAAACTTGCTACCGACCTGAAAGCCGAACTCAACCATAAGTTCGCAGGCAAGGCCGATACCGAAAAATTCCTTGACGCTTGCAAATCAGCGTCTTTCAGCGTTGCCGATATTTCTCAAAAACCTGCCAAACGCACCCCTGCGCCGCCGTTCACAACATCGACGCTTCAGCAGGAGGCGAGCCGCAAGTTCGGTTTTTCAGTTTCGCAGACAATGTCGCTTGCGCAGCGTCTGTACGAGGCAGGAAAAATCACCTATATGCGTACCGATTCCGTCAACCTGTCGGATGCGGCCATTAGTGCGGCATCAAAGGAGATTACCGAACAGTTTGGCGCTGAATATCTGAAAGTTCGTCATTACAAGACACAAACCAAGGGCGCGCAGGAGGCTCACGAGGCCATCCGCCCGACATATCTCGACAAGCCGACCATCACAGGAAACGCCAACGAGAAGAAACTATACGAACTCATTTGGAAACGCACCATCGCGTCGCTTATGGCCGATGCCGAAATGGAGCGCACCACCATCAACCTTGACATTTCAAACTCGAAGTATCAGTTTGTCGCTCAAGGCGAAGTAATCAAATTCGACGGTTTCCTGAAGGTTTACATCGAATCGACCGACGACGAGGACGAAGAGCAAGGAAAAGCCATTCTTCCGAAACTTGCTGTCGGACAGGCGCTCGATTACAACAATATCACGGCCAGCCAGCGTTACTCGCAGCACCAGCCGCGCTACACCGAGGCAACATTGGTGCGCAAGCTCGAAGAGTTGGGTATTGGCCGCCCATCTACTTATGCACCAACCATTTCCACAATCCAGAACCGCGAGTACGTGGTTAAGGAGGACCGCCCAGGTTCGGAGCGCAAATACGAAGTTCTGACACTGAAATCGGGCAAAATCAAGGCCGAAATCAAGACCGAGAACTACGGCGTTGAGAAGGGCAAACTCTTCCCAACCGACATAGGTATGATTGTCAACGACTATTTGGTTGAGTGCTTCCCGTCGATTCTCGACTATAATTTCACAGCCGAAGTCGAGAAGGAATTCGACGATATTGCAGAAGGAAAAATGGTGTGGTACAAGATGATAGACGAGTTCTACCATCCGTTCCACGACACAATAAACCGCGCTCTCGAGGTTACGGGACGCAAAAACGGCGAGCGTGTTTTGGGTGTTCACCCCGAAAGTGGCAAGCCAGTGATTGTCAAGATTGGCCGCTACGGCCCAATGGCGCAGATTGGCGACGGCGAGAACGACGAGAAACCGCAGTTCGCATCGCTTCATCGCGACCAGCACATCGAGACTATCACACTTGAGGAAGTGCTTGACCTGTTCAAACTGCCGCGCCAAATTGGTGAGTATGAGGGCAAAACAGTCACCGTGGCCATTGGCCGTTTCGGTCCGTATGTGCGCCACAACAACTCGTTCTACTCACTCAAGCGCAATGTCGACGACCCGTACACCGTTACGCTCGAGCGCGCCATCGAACTCATCAACGAGAA
>JAGCFC010000083.1 GCA_017650325.1 Salinivirgaceae bacterium
CTTGAGTTACTACTACTTCCTGACTCTGCTCATTACCATTGTGCAGACCTACGTTATCAAGCGTACAATCAACCCCGAGGAAGTGCTTAACCGACTGAAAACCGCCAAAGTGCAGAAAACGCCGACTAAATCGCGGTTCCAACAACGTTTGGAGGAAGCCGCAAAGAAACGCGGAGTTAAGTTGCCGAAATAGTTTCAGACAGCCTAATGCGCGTTGTTATTCAAAGAGTTAAACGCTCGAGCGTAACCATTGATGGTGAAGTTGTCGGTGCCATTGGTGCCGGGCTGATGATACTGGTTGGCATTGAACCATCCGACACTGGCGCCGATGTCGATTATTTATGCGGCAAAATTTCGCGATTGCGCATTTTCGACGATGAGAACGGTGTAATGAACCGTTCGGTTACCGATGTGGGAGGGGAGCTTTTGGTTGTGTCACAGTTCACACTATTTGCACAGACCAGCCACGGCAACCGTCCGTCGTACATTCGTGCTGCCAGACCAGAGCAGGCGGTGCCGCTTTACGAAGAATTTGTCGGGAAATTAGAGGTTGCGTCGGGTATTAAGCCTCAGACCGGCCGTTTTGGCGCCATGATGGATGTCGAACTCATCAACGACGGCCCTGTTACAATAATCATCGACAGCCGTCAGCGGGAGTTTTAGCAAGTTGCAGATTGTCAGCTGAAATTATCGTATCTGTTCCATCCGGCTCACCAGCGTTTCCACAAATTCGGTCAGCGGTTTCTTCACCATCACCGACATTAGAGCGTTGATTTCGGCATCGAGCGTAACCTTGACAGCTGTTTCGGTATTGTGGAATTCTTTCAGCTGAATCCACATTTTGAATTGCAGAGGCGATTCCGAACTCTCGATTTTCAGCAAGTTGTAGGGTTCGCGCTCAACAATGCGCATTCCAAACCGTCCGGCCTTGTCAATGGTGAATGTGCATGAGTCGGCGGTGGCCTCAACGTCTTTAATCTTGTCGTTTTGCGGCAGCATTGTTGTATTGATGCGGCTAAAGTCCGATATTAAGGAAAAAACGCGCTCGGTTGTTGCGTATATGTGTCCGATTCTGCTTTCGATTCTCATATTGTTGTTTTTTCGGCAAAGGTAGCGTTTTTTTGCCGATGCGCAGTAAAATGGGCGGCCTCGAAAAGCCGCCCGTTGCAACTAATTAAAAAAGCATTACGATGAGATTTTCATCGTTTAGAAGATGTTTTTTGAGCCCTTTTGGTTGCGTTGTAGGCCATTTTTCGAGAAAAAATTACCTGCCAGAGAATTTGAAGTATTTTCATATAACTGGAAACCAATATTTTGAATCCACATAGGTCTGCAATGAAAAAAAACGAAATTGGTCGTTAAAAACATTGATATTGTTGTGCTGATAATCGTAAATAATTATATTTTTGTCTACAAATATCTAATTGTATCTAAAAAATAGAGATGATTATGAAAGCAACTAAATCTTTAGCAATTTTAATTATGGGTTCGCTGTTGGTTGCGGCATGCAGCAATAGCGGAAATAAATCAAATAAAGACGCGGCAGCAGAAATCGACGAGGTGTCTGTGTCTCAGATCATTGAGGATTTTGAGAACATTCCAACACCAACTACGATTGAGTTGATGTCGATGGTAAACAAACTCGGTGTTAGTTACATATTCGATGTTACTAATAGTTTGGCTAACCAGGAGAACTATCTGAGCACCAAACAGAAAGCATTGAACATGGGTGTGTACGCCGCTGATTTGAGTTATGATGTCGCATATCAGAAAAAAGCGGAGACCGAGGAATATTTGAAGTGCATTCTGGGCATGGCAAGCGATTTGAACATCAGTATCGATATCGATGGCATCTCAAGCAAATTCCAGGACAACATTAACAGCATCGAGGGCCTGACCGCCGTTATCAAAGACATGTTCAAAGATTCGCAGTATATTCTGAATCAGACAAGCCAGACTGAGACCGCTTTGCTGTTCCTTATTGGCAGCTGGGTTGAGAGTGCTTACATCTGCGTTTCGGCATCAGAGTTCGCATCGAATAATCTGGAGTTCCTCAATGTGGCTTCGAGCCATTTTGAATACTCTTCAACAATTCTCAAATATCTTGAGAGCAGAAAGGATAATTCTGATTTTGCAGAGTACTACAAAAAGTTCTCTGATATTCAGAGTAGCGTAGAGGAGTACAAGGCTGACAAAAACAATCTGGAGAAATTCGAGGCCATTGCAACTGCTGTGAAGGAAATGAGAAACGGAATAATCTGATAATAATAATAGTAGATACAAAGGCGGCCGATGCGCCGCCTTTTTTTATGGCTGTCTGCCAAAAAACGCACACTTTTCGCCTAAATAATGTAATTTTGTCAGTGTAATAATAATGATATGGACTTACAGCAAGTCAAACAGCGTTTTGGTATAATCGGAAACGCCGAAGGCCTTAACCGCGCCATCGAGCGTGCTATTCAGGTGGCACCAACCGATTTGACGGTGCTGGTCACTGGCGAGAGCGGAACAGGCAAGGAGACTTTCCCGAAAATAATACATCAATATAGTTCGCGGAAACATGGTGAGTATATTGCCGTAAACTGCGGGGCAATTCCCGAGGGTACTATCGATTCCGAACTTTTCGGACATGAGAAAGGTGCGTTTACGGGGGCTCACGAGGCGCGAAAGGGATATTTCGAGGTGGCCGACAATGGCACAATTTTCCTCGACGAGGTGGCCGAGATGCCACTTTCAACGCAGGCCCGTCTGTTGCGTGTGCTCGAGAGCGGTGAATTTATCCGTGTGGGTTCGTCGAAGGTTCAGAAAACCAACGTGAGGGTGGTGGCTGCAACCAATGTGAATGTGCTACAAGCGGTTGAAACAGGCAAGTTCCGCGAAGATCTTTATTACAGGCTCAATACAGTGCCTATCAAGATTCCGCCGTTGCGTGAGCGCTCAACCGACATTTATCTGCTGTTCAGAAAATTCACATCGGATTTTGCCGACAAGTTCCAAATGCCGCCATTGTCGCTTACTCCTGATGCGCGCGCCATGCTGGAGCGTTTCCGCTGGCCCGGCAACGTGCGCCAGTTGAAAAACATTACCGAGCAACTGTCGATTCTTGAGGAAAACCGACTTATAACAGCCGAAACTCTGCGCCGCTATCTGCCTGAAAGCGAGGACGCGCATCTGCCGGCCCTAGTTGAGCGGGCTGACGAGCAGGCGTTTTCATCGGAAAGGGAGATTTTATATAAGGTGTTGTTCGATATGAAAAATGATGTGAACGACCTGAAAAAACTTGTTCACGATTTGATGGAGCACCAGGGTGACCATACGCAACTGTCGAAAGACCATTCGCGAATAATCCAGAGCATTTACTCAGACCAGAAGACAAACTACGATGATGCTGATGGCTCAACAATGATAATCACCCATCATGCCGAACCTCAAAATGCTCATATTCAGGATACCGAGGAGTTTGTTGAAGAGTCGCTCTCGCTCGAGGACAAGGAGGTTGAGATGATTCGCAAGGCACTGCAGCGGCATAATGGCAAACGTAAATATGCGGCCGAGGATTTGGGAATATCAGAGCGGACGCTCTACCGAAAGATTAAAGAGCACAATTTGGAGTAATTAAGTCTGCGACATATGCTTTATATTCAAAACTTTAAGAACTCATAAATTAAAATGCGCAAACTGATTCTTTTCATATCAATTGTGTTTCTGGCGGCCGGTTGCACCATATCATATTCGTTTACAGGTGCGTCAATTCCACCCGATGCAAAAACGGTGTATGTGGCCGATTTCAGGAATATGGCGCCGCTTGTCAATCCGTCGCTGGCTAATGAACTGACTGAGGCACTGAAAGATAAGTTTGTCGGGCAGACCTCGCTGAAGTTGGGCGACGAAAATTCGGACCTCTACTTCGAAGGCACGATAACAAGCTACGGAACGCAGCCGGTGGCCATTAAAAGTGGTGATGTGGCATCGCAGAACCGCCTGACTATCAATGTGAAAGTGAAATTTGTTAACAATAAGGACAAAACAGCCAATTTCGACACATCATTCTCTCGCTACGAGGATTACGACAGCCAGAACAGCCTGACCGACGTTGAGGACGAACTTGTGAAGGCTATTGTCGAAAGCCTTGTCGATGACATATTCACAAAAGCTGTGGTTAACTGGTAGCGCCATGAACAAGAGCAAGTTGCTGATGTATATGAACAATCCCGAACTTTTGGGCGACCGCGATTTGTCCGAAATAAAGGAACTTGTCGATGAGTATCCGTGCTTTCAGTCGGCAAGAATGTTGTATGTCAAGAATTTGCGCAATCAGGGTTATTCAAACTACGGCAAGGCTCTGCGCGAGACGGCAGTTTTTGTCACCAATCGCACAAAACTGTTCTTCCTGCTCGATGAGCGAGTAATAATCAAGCATGATGCTGCACCCGAACAGATTGAGGCTGAAGCTGAAGTGTTTGATTTCGGCAAAATGGCGGAAATGGCCGGGTTCTCATCGGAACAATCGTCAGCCGAAAAGATAAAAGCCACCCAAAACAAACCGATTGAAGCACCAGTAGTGCCCTATTTCGACAATTTGAGCGACACCGTCGATCTTGACGATTTCCGTCAGACTTTCAATAAGAAAAACAAACAGGTTGCTGCACCGACAACCAAAAAAGATCGACATGCCGAGTTGCTCGACAATTTCAAAGAAATTAAAATCAGACCATTGGCACCGGCTGAAAACGCTGAATCTGAAAGCGATATCGTCGACCTTTCGGTAAAAAGCTCTACCGCTGGCACCGACCTTTTCTCAGAAACATTGGCCGACATCTACTTCAAAACAAAAGCGTATGACAAGGCTCTTAATATGTATGAAAAATTGTGCTTGACATATCCAGAAAAAAAAGCTTACTTTGCGCCTCGAATTGAGGAAATAAAGGAAATTATTAACAATAAATAACTTAAAGAAATGTTTACAATCATCACAGTGCTTATTTTCTTTGTCTGCATCTTAATGATACTCATAGTATTGGTACAAAACTCAAAAGGCGGAGGTTTGGCTTCGAACTTCAGCAGCGCCAATCAGGTTATGGGTGTCCGCAAGACTACCGATTTTCTTGAAAAAGGAACATGGACTCTGGCAGGTACATTGCTCGTGTTGTGCATTCTGGCTTCGGCGTTCATTCCGCGTGGCGAAGTTGCCGACGATTCAAGTATGATCCAAGAGCAGATTGAGGAGGCCGCTGATCCATTCATGCAGCAGGGTAACTTCCCAACAGCTCCGGCAGCCGAGGAAAGCGCCGAATAACATTCGGACATAGCAAAATTGAATAAATGCCAACTTGCAAATGCAGGTTGGCATTTTTTTATGTGGGTTTGAGCGAACGTGGGCGATTGAAAATATTGTAGGGGCGGCCTTGTGCCGCCTCTGCCTGTTTTTGCCCCGCCTACTTTTCATTTACCAATGCTATTCATAGAAATTATTTCCTATTTTTACCAATAATAATCATCATTCGATACTGGTGTAAATTGTCTAAATCTTTGAAAATTAAATAAAACGCATAGCGAAATGAAACGCATTTTGTCTTTTATTGCAGCCGTGATGTTTGTCGGACAGACATTGGCGCAGACGCAGACGACTTTTGAAGTTAATGGTTTGAAATACACCGTAACCGATGAGCAAAACGGTTATGTTTCTGTTGCCAAAGGCTCAAGGGAACCTTCCGGTACCCTTAACATTGAATCGAAGGTTACCTATCGAAATAAAAAATATTTAGTGACGAGTATTCCTGATAATGCATTTAGTGGCTGTACAAGGATAACTTCCGCCACCATTCCTGAATCAGTAACAAGCATTAGCGAAGGTGCGTTCAATGGTTGCAGTGGTTTGACTTCGGTTTCCTTGCCGTTTGCAGGTTGTCAGCCATGTTACCAACTTTTTGACTTAAGTGCTCCGTACGACATTAATCAGTATTTATTCTGCCGAATATTTGGAACAACCTACTATTATGGTGGAACAGAAGTTCAAACATTTGACGCTAATTTTACGAGTTTTTTCATTCCAACCTCTTTGAAAGAAGTTACAATAACAGGTGATAGTTATATCCCTTATGCTACTTTTTTCGGCTGCAGAACACTTACATCTATAATAATTGGCAATAATGTTCCATGCGTTGATGGAGATGCTTTTGGCGGATGTAGTAATTTGACATCTGTAACTATTGGAAGTTCTGTTACAACTATTATTGAAGGAGGTCTTTTGTATGACGGTGGATGGTTTGCAAGTTGTAACAATCTGACTACCATAAATGTAAATACAGAGAATGCTGTATATTCATCGAAAGACGGTGTTTTATTTAATAAAGACCAAACAACTTTGATTTGTTGCCCAAACGGCAAGACGGAATATACTATACCCAATACTGTAACAAGCATTGGCAGTGATGCGTTCGGTTATGAATGTGGCTTGACGTCATTAACAATTCCGGAATCCGTTACAGACATTGATAATAATGCATTCCAAAATTATCATACAGATTTTTTTGTGGATGGCAACATTAATAATATTGTTCTTAGATTAACATCTATAACGATAAATAGCGATGCTGATTTCTCAAATGCTAATTTATGTTTTTCAAAAGATGGTATTTTTTATAGGGTGCTAAATAAGTCATCAGTTGAGGTTAGATCAAAGATGGAAAGCCATGGAACGGCTATTAATTATTATATTGGCGAAATATCGATACCAAATAAAGTTATTGCTGGCAATGAATTTAATGTTATTAGAATTGGCGAGTATGCGTTCGTTGATAGCAGAGGTTTGAAATCAATCTCCATTCCGAATTCTGTTACAAGCATTGGCATCTATGCGTTCGAAGGTTGCAGCAACCTGACATCTATCATCATTCCGAATTCAGTAACAAACATTGGCTATGGAGCGTTCAAAAATTGCAGTGGTTTGACCTCGATTTCTTTGCCATTTGTGGGTGACCAAGCACATACTGCAACCGATACTTATCAGTATCCTTTTGGTTACATATTTGGAGATAGAGATATCCCAGCAAGTGGTATCCCAACAACATTGAAAGAAGTAATAATTACAGGAAGCAGTTACATACCACACGATGCGTTCGCTTTTTGCGGAGGTCTTAGATCAGTCACCATCTCAAATTCTGTTACAAGCATAGGAAATGCTGCGTTCGAAGGTTGCAGTAGTCTTACATCCTTCACTATTCCCGAATCTGTTACAACCATAGGCGACGGTGTGTTCGCTAATTGCTACAGTCTTACATCAATCACCATCCCAAATTCGGTCACAAGCATCGGCGACTATGTGTTCTATTATTGCATGGATCTGACATCAGTTACCATCGGCAATTCTGTAATAGGCATCGGCAGCGGAGCGTTCTATGGATGCTACAATCTGACATCAGTCACCATACCCAATTCTGTTACAAGCATAGGCAGCGGTGCGTTCGAAGGTTGCAGTAGACTGGCAGAAATAAATGTGGAAAGTTCTAACATGGCATATACATCCGAAAATGGTATTTTGTTTAATAAAGATAAGACAGCTATTGTATGCTATCCTGCAAACAAATCAGAAGCCACATACATCATTCCCAGTTCAGTTGCAAACATCAGTGACTATGCGTTCTGTCATTGCGGTAACCTGACATCGGTCACCATTCCCAATTCGGTTACAAGCATCGAAAGCTCTGCGTTTGAACACTGTGTCAGTCTGTCAACAGTCACCATTCCCAATTCTGTTACAAGCATCGGCAACAATGCGTTTGGCAATTGCAGTAAACTGACATCAATAACCATTCCAAATTCAGTTACAAGCATCGGCGACGATACGTTCTATGGTTGCAGAAGTTTGACATCCATTTGTTATGAAGGCAGTAGTGAACCAACATATGAATCTTCGTCATTTACAAATGTGAACAAAACAATACCCGTGTGTGTTCCTGCGGATTATGTTTCTGATAGTTGGTGTGGTTTTACGAATTTGTATAAAGGACATGATAAAGTAACAGATAATGCTGTCGCGGCTACTTGTACAGAGACAGGTTTAACAGAAGGGTCTCATTGTTCAAAATGTGGAAAGATTTTAATTGCACAAGAGGTTATTCCTGCAAGCCACACCTACTGCACCGCCATCATCGCCCCAACCTGCACCGCAGTTGGCTACACAACCCACACATGCTCTGTTTGCGAGCACACATATCACTCAGACACTGTTGATGCCAAAGGCCACAAAGCCGATAGTGTTGAATTTGAGAACATTAAAATGCCAACCTGCACTGACGCCGGTTCGAAAGATTCTGTGGTTTTCTGCTCGGTTTGCGAAGTTGAAATAAGCCGCGAGGAAAAAGAAATACCTGCTCTCGGCCACACTTACAGCAACTCTGTCACAAAACCAACTTGCACCGCAGTTGGCTTCACAACTCATACGTGCTCTGTATGCAACCATACTTATTATTCAGACACCATTGCAGCCAACGGCCACACTGAGGCTGTGGATGCAGCTATTGATGCCACTTGCACTGAGGCCGGTAAAACCGAGGGCAAGCACTGCTCAGTTTGCAACGAGACAATTGTGGCACAAGAAGAAATACCCGCTTTAGGGCACGAGTTTAAAGACTACATCTATAACAACGATGCCACCACCGCTGCCGATGGCACTGAGACAGCCATCTGCACCCGCGGCTGCGGCGCAACCGATACCCGCACCGCCGCAGGCACAAAGATAGCCACAACACCCGAGAAGGGCACGGCAGTTTCAGATGCTGCTGCCAGCACGATGAACATCTACGCCCACCACAACACCATTATTGTTGAAAATGCCACAGATGAAATTAGCGTTTACAACGCCATGGGCACATTAATCCGTAGGGACGCGATTCATCGCATCCGCGCAGAAATAAATGTAAGTGCCCCCGGTATATACATTGTGAAGGTAGGCGGTACGGCCAAACGGGTGATGGTGAATTAATAATCAGCGTAAATTATTGATAACAATGTAGGGCTGTCATATTATGGCGGCCCTACTGCATTTAATTCGGATTCGTTTGGTTGGCGACAAAAACATACCTAAAAATGCCAAATTGTCAGCAATCGTAATGACACGCGCCGCAATCTGTATTTCAATTGTTTACATCAATAGCCAATATCACTTGTGACACGATGCCAACCATTGCGTGGCATATTGGCACGAAAAAACGGACGAATCGGCTTTGGCACAGATTATGATAAATGCCGCATCGGCTTTCGGGCTGAATTTTTTGAAAACATTTATTAATTAAATATCATTTAAAAATGGCACAAGTATTAAAAGGTAAGGTAATTCCAGGCAAAGCACTGGTGTTGCCGGCAGAGGCTGAGACAAAGACAGCAGGCGGAATCTACATTCCCGACACCGCAAAAGACAAACCCACTCAGGGCAAAGTTGTGTTGCTCGGCGCTCCGCTGAAAGACGAGACCCCAATCGACGTTAAGGTTGGCGACAATGTGATGTACGGCAAATATTCGGGCACCGAGGTCGAAATCGACGGCACCAAATATATGCTCATCAACACAAAAGACATCATCTACATTTTCTAACATCTAAAAACATAAAGCTATGGCTAAAGAGATAAAATTCAATGTTGAGGCCCGCGACCTTCTGAAGAAAGGCGTTGACGAACTGGCAGATGCAGTTAAAGTTACACTCGGTCCTAAAGGCCGCAACGTGGTTATCGACAAGAAATTCGGCGCACCGCAGGTTACAAAAGACGGCGTGACCGTTGCCAAAGAGATTGAGTTGAGCGACGCCTATGCAAATCTGGGCGCACAGATGGTGAAAGAAGTGGCTTCGAAAACCGCCGACAAGGCTGGCGACGGCACCACAACCGCAACCGTTCTGGCACAGTCAATCATCAATGTCGGTCTGAAGAACGTAACAGCCGGCGCCAACCCGATGGATTTGAAACGTGGTATCGACAAGGCCGTTACAGTTGTTGTCGACAACTTGAAGAAGATGTCGCAGGACATCGACGTTAAGTCGGAGAAACTGGAGCAGGTGGCAACCATTTCGGCCAACAACGATAAGGAAATCGGCGAGTTGATTGCCGATGCAATGAAGAAAGTAGGCAAAGAGGGTGTTATCACCGTCGAGGAGTCGAAAACCGCTGAAACTCACGTTGATGTGGTTGAGGGTATGCAGTTCGACCGCGGCTATATCTCACCGTACTTTGTGACCAATACCGACAAGATGGAGGCCGAATTCGAGAGCCCGTTCATCTTGATTTACGACAAGAAGATTTCTTCGATGAAGGAATTGCTTCCAATTCTTGAACCTGCAGCACAGAGCGGTCGCCCGCTTTTGATTATTGCGGAAGACGTTGACGGCGAGGCTTTGGCAACGTTGATTGTGAACCGCCTGCGTGCATCGCTCAAGATTGCAGCCGTAAAAGCTCCGGGCTTCGGCGACCGCCGCAAGGAGATGCTCGAGGACATCGCCACTCTGACTGGCGGTATTGTTATCTCGGAAGAGAAGGGTATGAAGCTCGAGGACGCCACAATGGATATGCTTGGCCGTTGCGACAAGATTACCATCAACAAAGAGAATACAACAATTGTGAACGGCTTGGGTTCGAAAGACCTGATTGCCGCCCGCGTTGACCAGATTCGCGCACAAATCGAGAAGACAACTTCTGACTACGACCGCGAGAAACTGCACGAGCGTCTTGCCAAACTGGCAGGCGGTGTGGCTGTTCTCTACGTTGGTGCCGCTTCTGAAGTTGAGATGAAGGAGAAGAAAGACCGCGTTGACGACGCATTGAGCGCAACCCGCGCAGCTGTTGAGGAAGGTATCGTTCCTGGTGGCGGTGTGGCTTACATCCGTAGCATTGCCGCTCTCGACAAGCTGAAAGGCGAGAACGAGGACCAGACTCTGGGTATCAATATTATCAAACGCGCCATCGAGGAGCCGTTGCGTCAGATTGTGAAGAACGCAGGCGGCGAAGGCTCAGTGGTTGTGAACAAGGTTAAGGAGGGCAAAGCCGATTTCGGTTACAACGCTCGCACCGACAAGTACGAGAAGATGGTTGCCGGTGGCGTTATCGACCCGACTAAGGTTGCACGTGTGGCTCTGGAGAACGCCGCATCGATTGCCGGAATGTTCCTGACAACCGAGTGTGTTCTTGTTGAAGAGAAAACTGAAACCCCTGCAGCCAACCCAATGGCCGGCGGCGGTATGGGAGGAATGATGTAAAGATTATTTCATAGTAGATTGGATGAAGGGGAGACCGAAAGGTCTCCCTTTCTTGTTTTGCGGTGTTTCCGAAAAAAAGCCGTGTCCAAATCGTCACATTTTGATTGCCAGATTGTATATTTGTTGTTTGTAAAGACAAATACACTTGCTTATTATGGAAGACGAAAAGAATCCGGTTGCAAATGAGACGGATGAGCAACCAGAAAAAGGAGCAACTGAGGTGAATCAAATGGTGGGCGTATCAATCGAAGAGCCGGTTGCGCCCAAGAAGAAAAAACGCAAATCGTCGGTTACAAGAGTGCTGCTGAAATGTTTTCTGTGGTTTGTTGGCCTGATTTTGCTGCTGGTGGTGGCACTTCTGTTGGTTGCCGAGTTTGCTCACGACAAAGTGGTGAAAATGGCTCTGCCATCGGTGCAGAATATCATCAACGCACCGGTCGACATAGGCCAGACCTCGCTGTCGTTTATTCGCTCGTTCCCATATACAACGCTGGAACTCAACGGCATTTATCTTGGCTCCGTTTTCAAGACCAATACCAAGGCCGACTCGCTTGTTTATGTCGAGAAGGTGTATGTGTCGCTGCGCACTGAGCCGCTGAAAAACGGCAAGATTGAAATTACCGAAGTGGAGTTTAAGGGTGCTACAATCAAGTATCTTGTTGAAAAAGATGGCACTACAAGCTACGATTTCCTAATGTCGACCGATACCACGCCAAAAGTTGCCGACACCACGGCTCTTGGTTTGGTTATCGACCTTGAGAAGCTGACAATCAGCGATATAACATTTATTTACGATGACAAGAAACTTGGGGCGCACGCCAAAGCCTATATCCCGAAAATCACGGCAAAAGGTGCGCTTTCCGATAGTCTGATTCAAGCACAAATAAAAGGTAATGTGCAGGTTACGGATGTTAATTATGATTCGACCAACGCCTATAAACTGCAAATGGCCGAACTGCGGCTGGATGTCGATTATGTGGGTGAGGACATTACTATCAACGATGTGTCGCTCTCGCTCGACGATATTTTGATTGCCATCAGCGGCTCGGCACGGTTGGCCGACAGCATCTACACCAACATTCACGCCAGTTGCGACAATATCGACCTTGCTGATGTTGTGAAATTTGCGCCCGACGGTTTGCTCGATGAGATTGGGGTGAAAAAACTGCAGGGCAAGTTGCATTTTGGTGCCGATGTTAGCGGAAATATCAGCGATACAACACGTTATCCGCACGTTGAGGCAAAACTCGGATTCGATGATGGTCTGGTCTTGATTGATAATTATCCGCAGGTGAAAAATATTGGCATTGATGTTGACCTTTCGACAGGAAAACTCGACACTGACGCTTCTATTGGTTTGAAACTTAACGGATTGCATTTTGAAACCGACAAGAGCCAGGGAACCATAAAACTCACGGCTTCGAACATCAACAAGCCGCGCTACAATGTCAATGCTGATTTCCATGTCGACATGAGCGAGGTGGCGCCGTTTATTCCTGACAGTCTTGGTATCAGCCGGTTCAAGGGCTCGGCCGACCTGAATCTGAACACCAATGGCGTTTACACAGGCAATGTCAACAACGATTTTATTGAAAAAGCTCTGCAAAACACATCGGTTGTTTTGGGGCTGAACCAGTTGTGTGTGGCAATGGACAGCGTTATTACTGTCGATTCGCTGAACATGAAAGTGGCTTACAACAATTTTGGAGTTACAATCGACAACACAAACTTCAGTCTGCCCGATTTTGGTATCGCACTGGATGACTTGGGGTTAGATATGAAAATTGGTGGTAGCATTTTCGATTTGAAAAAGACCATAGTCGATGTCAACCGCTTGTATCTGGCCATCGACAACAGCAAAGTCGATGTTAAGGCAAAGGTTAGCAACCTCGAAAAACCGACCTACGAGGCGGCAATCGACATTGATGTCATGGTTGAGGATTTCAAACACATGCTGCCCGACAGCATTGCATATTCGATTGCCGGCGGAGTGGCTATCGACGTAAACTCGCACGGTACCGTTGATCTTGACAGCATTAGCACGCAAATGTACGATCTGATTATCAATAACACCGATGTGGGCGTGAGCCTGAACAACATTAGCGCCGATATGTATGAGCAAATTGCGTCGTTCAGCGGTTTGGAGGGCAAAATAAAAATCGCCAACGACTCGGTGAATATCGATGGTATAAATGTTGATTGGCAGGGACTTAAACTGCATGTCGATTCGACATTGGTCGAGAATGCCATGAAGATTTTCATGCTCGGGCAGAACGACAACAAACTGAAAGTTTTGACGAAAGTCTCGCTCGACGAGTTCGATTATGCATGGGTTGAACAGATGTTCCCGACCGATTCGACAGCCGATCCCGATAAGAAAGAAGAACCTGTGGCTGAGGTTGTTGCGGCCGATTCGTTGGCTTTGGCCGATTCGGTTATGAACACCGACTCACTGATGGTTGCCGATACCGCGCCGTACAGTTTCCTTGCGTTGGGCTATCCGGTTGAGGTGAAGGGAATGTTCAAACTTGGGCATTTGCAGTATGGCAAATCGTCAATCGACACAGTATCAGCCAAATTCAATTTGAACGACACTGTGGCAGTGGTTGAGAATCTGCGTCTTGGCGCATTTAAAGGCGCTCTTGACGCTTCGGCGCGTGTCAAGTTCAAATCGGAATCGCTGATGCAGGTTTGGTTCCGCACGCATATCGAAAAAATGGACTTGAAACAGTTGCTTGTCGAGTTCGACAACTTCGATCAGACAACAGTCACTTCGGAAAATCTGAGTGGTCTGATGACTACCGACCTCGACGGTTATATCGATGTGTTCAACATGGGCGACAGCATTCCAATGACTCCTATCAAGGTGCTTGGCCGGTTGAAACTCGAAGACGGTGCGATTGTTGATTTGGAAATGCTCAAGGCTCTCGACCGATTCACAGGTATGCGCGAGTTGGATAATATTCAGTTCCAGACACTTGAGACAAGTCTGTTCGTCCGCCACGGCTCGCTATTCCTGCCGCAAACCGATATAAAGACAACTGCAATGAATATGTCGGTGTTTGCAATGCAGGGAATGGCCAACAGCGATTTTGAGTACCATATCAAGATTTTCCCTGGCGAGATAATGTTTGGCAAGTGGAAAGGCGTGATGAAGAAGCAAAGTCAGATGAAAGAGAATCTGGCCGACGAGGATAATATGAAGTCATTCAATCTTTTGGCATACGATATCGCAGGGGATTCAAAATATGGATTC
The DNA here is from genome assembly GCA_017650325.1 of Salinivirgaceae bacterium. Lineage (GTDB taxonomy): Bacteria > Bacteroidota > Bacteroidia > Bacteroidales > SZUA-534 > RUG13583. Next base: position 14,499 of record JAGCFC010000083.1, read on the forward strand.
GATACCGAATCGCGCAAAAAGAAGATGCGTACACGAATCAAAGTTCAACAGCACCAGCTTGAGCTCGGTTTCAATCCGCGTCTGGTTAAGTACAATACCGATGTGAAATTCCGTTAGGCCATGAAAAGGCGGCTTCTGGTTGTTCTGTTGGCCATTTTGGCCTGTGCCGCCGCAGTTTTGTATTGGTGGCGCAGTGGCAGTGTGCAGCGTCAGTTGAAGTTTCGTAACACGCAGGTCTGCATTTCCGACAGCGATTCCGACATTAGTTACGGCTCCGATTCGGCTTGCCTGACCATTTACATGTTCGTGAGTTACACGTGCCGCCATTGCAGGGCTTTCTTAAACTACGATTTGCCGCAAATCCAAAAGCGTTATATCGATAGCGGACTGGTGCGGTTGGTGCTGAAACCAATCGATTTGGCCGAAAATCCCGATATGATGTCGGCTTTGCAGCTCGCCGCCTGCATGAACCAAAACGGCAATGCCGATGATTTGCTTGAGTTGCTGATTACCGACCCTTTTGCCGTCTATAGCGACGATTTCCGCCAGCTGATTGATGACATTATAGATGCCAATCCGGCAATGGCCGAATGCCTTCTGGCCGATGATTTTTCGTATGTCAGAGAAAATAATCTGCTTTTTAGTGCAACAAGTTCAAAAGGAACTCCTATATTTGTAACAAATGGCCACTTGTATGCGGGGCGCCGTAACATTGACCGTTTTTGCGAAATAATTGATTTTGAGTTGAAAGAGACTAACTGACTGAGTATTAATTTAAAAATTACTGATATGAAAAAGATTTTGTTACCGATAGCCTTGTTTGCAGTTTTAGGATTGACTGCATGTGGCGATGAGGAATTGGAGTCAGCTTGTGAGCAGGCCGATGAGACTGAGACTTGCGACATAACAAAAGCTGAAATTTGCAGTGATGAGGAAACCGAACAGGTTTACTACACCTATAATGGCAAGAAATATACCGATGTTGACAAACTTATTGATGACCTTTGCGGCAAGCAGGCTGTCAATGTCGATAGGGAGACAATCCGCAGACAACTGAACGCTCAGTCGAAGCGATTGATTGACCGCATTCGCGTAAATGCCATTCGCACCATTTAATTTGCTGACAACAGAATAATGATAAAAGCCGTTCATATCGAACGGCTTTTTTGTTGTAATCCCACTATTCTTGACACTTTATTCAATAGGCATTGTGCAATAATTATCGCATACCATGGCTATTGTGTACAGGATTCTTTTGCCAATAATCGAGAAGTTTTTGTGCATCTTCCTTCGATATTGGCGTAACTGCTCCGTGTTTTGGACTTGAGAAGTTGGTCGCCTTCATTTTCGAACCCTCTTCGTTAAAGTGGCCAATGTCGGTATAGGTCTTGAAATCGGTTGTCTCAAGGAATCCGAAATTCGATGGGCGGCGACCAAAGCAGTCGTACATGAGCACGTAAGTGTCGGTGCCGTAGCGTTTCCAACAGTTGGGAGCCTCGGCGGCTTTCTCCTCCTTGTCCACAATCTCCGGCTGGAAGGTGTACGGGCCTGTAATGTTGTCGCTTACTGCAACCATAATGCCCGAGAATCCCTCGTCGTATTCGGCATAGTGCAGATAGTAGCGTCCGTCGTTACCCTTCACAATGTCGCCATCAAGAGCGGTGTGGTCGCCCTGTGTTTTTTCAAATAGCAGTTTGGGCTCTGTGGCGAAATCGGTAAACTCCTTATTGGCATATGCATAATAGAGCTTGCAGGCCCCGTTGCCTCGCCGGATTGTCCAATATATCATAATGGCATTCTTTTGGTCGTCCCAGATGAGCTCCGGTGCCCAAGTGGCGCCAATGTCGTTAAAACCATCCATCTGCTGTACGCGCACAAGTGAGTGTTCCCAATGGATAAGGTCCTTCGATTTGAGCAATGCAAGATTTTTGTTGTTGCCCCATCCGAACTCCTCTTGGTCGCGCTCAAACTGTGTTTCGCGGTAGCCATAATGCTTGGCAAATATGTGGAGGTCGGTGGCTGCCACATAGTATGTGCCATCGGGGCCTCTCATAATGTACGGGTCGCGCAAGCCCTTTTGCTCGGCAACGGTGTCGCCGGCAATGACGGGATAATTGTCGTTTACTGCTGTGAATTCGTAACCGTCCATACTTACTGCCATATGAAGGCAATGGTCGTTGTCAGAGAAATAAATCATCAGGTAAGCATCGGGTTCGGCTTTTGCGATGGTAGTGAGTGAGGCAATGGTTGCGACAAGTAATAATAGCTTTTTCATATTATGATATTAATGAGTGCAAGGTACTGATTAGAACAATCAAATTCAAGTTCTTTCTTAAAAGCTGACGTTTTTTGTTGTGAACACCGCCCTATTGATAACCTACTTCGCGCGACGCGAAAAACCGAACCTTAATTAGATATTTTTGCCAGAAACAACGTTTTTTATGAAAGCAAAAATTTTGGCTGTCAGTGCGCTTGCCGCCTTGCTTTTGTCGGGACCGGAACTGATGGCGCAGAAACGCAAGAACATACCGTCGGACAAGCCGCAACTCATTATCGGAATTGTGGTTGAATCGATGCGTTACGACTATATCCACCGCTATTGGGACAACTTCAGCGAGGGCGGGTTCCGCCGTCTTATTGGCGAGGGCGCCGTTTGCCGCAACGCCAACTACAACTATATGCTTACGCAGACTTCGCCCGGATTTGCCACCATTGCCACCGGCTGTGAGCCTATTAGTCACGGCATTGTGAGCGACGAGTGGTACGTTCAGCTTCAGGAGAAGAACATTGGCGCGGCTTTCGATGAGAAAGAGAAACCTGTGGGCGCCGAAATCGATAGGGCCAACTATTCGCCCCGCAACATATTGACAACCACCTTCACCGACGAGATGAAATTGTTCAACAACGGCCGCTCGAAGGTTATTTCGGTGTCGATGGACCCCACAACGGCCATTCTGCCCGGCGGACACATGGGCGACGCCGCCTATTGGTTCGACGATGCTTCAGGCCTTTGGGTGACAAGCAGTTACTATGCCGACTCGCTGCCAACGTGGGTTAAAGAGTTCAATGGCAAGAAGTTTCCCGATATGTATATCGAAAAAGACTGGCTGCCGCTGCTGCCACCCGAAAAATACCGCTCGGGCTCGGAACGCGGACAGTCGAAGAATGCCGGTTTTTCAGGCGATAATGTATTGGGCAAGAAAATCAATGGTCTGCTTAAGCGCACAAAGCACTACAGCAAGCTCAAATCGAATCCGTCGGGCAACAGCCTGATTAAGGATTTCTGCGTGAATGCTATTGTGAATGAGGAACTTGGGCAAGATGATGACACCGACTATTTAAGCATTGCCTTCACCGCATCGGCCGATGTGAGCAGCGCCTGCGGGCCAAACTCGGTTGAACTCGAGGACCTTTATGTTCGGCTCGACCGCGATTTGGAGCATTTTCTGCAGTTCATCGACGAGAATGTAGGCCGCAACAACGTACTCATCTACCTTACATCAGACCATGGTACATCGTACAATCCGGCAATGCTGCAAAGTCATAACATTCCGGCCGGAACTTTCAATGCCGACCGCGCCGTGATGCTCCTTGGCACCTATCTTAACGCAAAATACGACAAAGGCAAGTGGGTGTCGGCTTATCACAACAATCAGATTTACCTGAATCACAATCTGATAGAAACTGCAGGTTTGTCGGTGCGCGATTTTGAGAATGTGGTTTGCGAGTTTATGCTGCAATTCTCGGGCGTTGCCAACGCTGTTCCGGCATCGACTTTGAAATCAACAACTTTCACCGACGGCATAATGTGGAAAATGCAGAACTCGTTCAACCCGAAACGTTCGGGCGATGTGATTCTGTGCCTTGAGCCGGGCTGGATTGCGCAAGGCTCGGGGGTGAGCAGTTCAAATTCGGGTTACAACTACGATACTCACGTGCCGCTAATTTGGTACGGCTGGAAGATTAAGCGCACCCGCATCAGTCAGTATATCGATATGCGCGATGTGGCTCCCACAATTGCCAATTTCCTTGATATCCCGTTTCCGAATGGAACAACGGGAAATGTGATTGAGGGGCTGGTACAATAGAAATTACATACTGCTTGAAGTAATAAAAAA
>JAGCFC010000084.1 GCA_017650325.1 Salinivirgaceae bacterium
ACCCATTGAAGTGGATGCCGACAAGGTTCGCGCCGAAATCCACAAGTTGTTCGGCCGTTCGCTCAAACTGCGCGAAGTGTCTGCCGCAGGCGACAATAGCTGCGAGTGGGAGTTGAACGCCACAAGCAATGTCAACTTCGATATGGGCCGCTTCGGAATCGATTTTGTGGCATCACCGCGCCACGCCGACGGCATTGTGATTACTGGCCCAATCTCTGAAAATATGGCCGAAGCGCTTGAAATCTGCTACCACGCCACCCCCGACCCGAAAATCCTGATTCTGGCTGGCACCGACGCCATTAGCGGCGGCATTTTTGCCGATAGTCCCGCGCTTAACCGCTCGTTTTTAGACAAATACAAAGTCGATTTGTACGTTCCTGGAAACCCCGTTCACCCGCTGGCCTTTGTCAATGGTGTGTTGAGTTTGGTGAGGGGGAAGAAGTAGACAGTTGTGATTTTTTTTGAGATTTTTAGTTAATCAGCAAAAAAATCAACGGAAAAAACTATTTTTGTAAAAAAAGCGATATATGCAAGTTATGACACAAAAACCGACGATTGCCGCATTTTTGAAGAAAATGCAAGCCGATAAGATGGCATTGAATGCGTGTATCCGTAATGGTGGCAACATAAGCAAAGAAGCGCAAAAACGTGGAATCAAACTTGCGACACCCATATCAGTTTCAGGAAACAGATAATAACACGTTCTGGTTTGAAACAGATGATGGCTTGAAGTACCAAGCATATTTTATTGAATTTCCGACAATTAACTACAAACTCTACTCGTTTTCTTTCGATAAAGAAGATGGTTTGAAGCATTTCGACAGACGCATAAAAGATACAGTTATATGTATTTTGAGAGAGTTTTGCAGTGCTGACAATCAGATACTTGCTTATACCTGCGATGTGAGTGACGGACACGAGTTGGCTCGTAAACGGTTGTTCAACAAATGGTTTAACGAAGAAAACGACGGCTCGTTCGCGAAATTCGATTTTCAATCGGAAAATATCTATGTGTCGTTGATAGCAAAAAAAGATTTTCCTATTGTAAATCAAGCGATAACAGATGTTAACCAGTTGTTCGCCGATGTGATTTCAAATAAATAACCCCGTCCACCCGCTGGCTTTCGTCAATGGCGTGTTGAGTTTGGTACGGGGGAAGAAGTAGTATCCGATAATTATCGAGAGAGTGATTATATAAAAAATGCCGCCATAATGGACGGCATTTTTGTTGTTGGCGATAAGGGCGTTTTAATTTATCACTCGTTATTAGAAGTTTTTGTAGAAAACCCAATCAAATTGTGGCTCGGCAACAATGTTACCGTTTTTATCAACAATACCCCATTTCCCATCTTTTAAAAATAATATGGCGTTTTTATCGGTCTGCACATCATCAAATTGTGGGGTGATAACCCATTTGCCAGTTTTGTCAATAATACCATATTTACCATATAATTGGGCCGGTGCCAGACCATTTTCGCCAAATTCCCAAGCATCGCTAAATTGTGGGTTGATAACCCAATTGCCAGTTTTATCAATGTAACCACATTTGCCGTTTAATATGACGGGTGCCAAACCGTTTTCAAAATCTTCAGCAAATTCAACATCGTCAAATTGCGGATTGATAACCCATTTGCCAGTTTTGTCAATATAACCCCATTTGCCGTTTAATTTGACACGAGCCAAACCGTTTTCATTAAATTCATAAATCCAGTCGAATTGTGGCTTAATAGCCCAATTGCCAGTTTTGTCAATAAAACCCCATATGCCGTTTAATTCGACACAAGCCAAACCATTTTCGTCAAAATCATAAGCATCGTTAAATTGCGGGTTGATAATCCACTTGCCAGTTTTGTCGATATATCCCCATTTGCCGCTTCGTTTGATACGAGCCAAATCGTTTTTAAATTCACTAGCCTCGTAAAATTGAGGGTTAATAACCCAATTGCCAGTTTTGTCAATAAATCCATATTCACCATTTAATTTGACAAGAGCCAAACCGTTTTCGGCAAAACTATCAGCATCGTCAAATTGCGGGTTGATAACCCAATTGCCAGTTTTGTCAATATAGCCGCATTTGCCGTTTAATTCAACGCGAGCCAAACCATTTTCGGCAAAATTATAAATCCAGTTAAATTGTGGGGTGATAATCCACTTGCCAGATTTGTCAATATAGCCGCATTTGTCATTTAATTTGACACGAGCCAAACCGTTTTCGGCAAAAGTCCAAGCATTATCAAATTGCGGGTTAATAACCCAATTGCCAGTTTCGTTGATATAGCCGCATTTATCCCCCAATCCAGCAGGAATGAGAGTGTTGTTGCTTTGCGTTGTGCAGCCAACCCCAAAAGTTGTTGCTGCTAACATTGTTGCTGCCAATAATTTACATTTCATAGTTTGTCGGTTTTAAACGTGAAAACAAAATAAAAATCATTCAAATATAGTGTTTCTAATAGCATCTTTATTCATAGGAAAAACAAATTCATTCCCAAATCGGCATCTATAAGGAGGGAGGTTCGGTAGTATAATTTAGGCTCACAACAAGGTTGATAAGTTTTGCTCAAAAACGGCCTTTAAAGTGTGTTTTTCACGATATGCTACCGTATATTTGCGGCCGAAACAAAAAGAGCAATGACATTCATTTACAACCTGAGTATCAGGGTTTACACGTTTTTAATCCGCGTGGTTGCGCCGTTCAACGAGAAGGCGCGGCTGTGGATTCGCGGCCGCAAGGGTTTGCTTTCGCAGATGGCCGCAAAAATTGATGGCAGCAAGCCGGTTGTATGGTTTCACTCGTCATCGTTGGGTGAGTTTGAGCAGGGAAGGCCTGTCATTGAGGCATTCAAGGCCAAACACCCTGATTACGCTGTTCTGCTCACGTTCTTCTCGCCATCTGGCTACGAGGTGCGCAAGAACTACACGGGTGCCGATTATGTCTTTTACCTTCCGGCCGATACGCGGCGCAACGCAAAACGTTTTATGCAGATTGTCAAGCCGAAAGCCGCACTGTTCATCAAGTACGATTTTTGGTATAACTATCTGAACCAGTTGCACAAAGCCGGTGTTCCGACGTATGTTTTCTCGTCGATTTTCCGTCCGCAGCAGACATTCTTCAAATGGTATGGCGGTTGGTATCGCAACCTGTTGAAATTCTTTACTTTGCTGTTCGTTCAAGACGAAAACTCGAAGCAACTGCTTGCCGGCATAGGAATCACCAATGTTCAGGTTGGCGGCGACACTCGTTTCGACCGCGTTTATGATCTTGTGCAACAGGCCAAGCCACAGCCGATTATCGAGCGTTTTGTTGCCGGAGCCGACAAGGTTTTGGTGGCAGGTAGCACTTGGAGCGGTGACGAGGAACTGCTCTGCAAATATGCTAACGAGCACGATATCAAAATGATAATTGCACCGCACGAGACTACCGAAGCCAACGTCAGTCGTGTCGAGAGTTCGTGCACAGGCAAGGTTGTCCGCTACACCGACGCTCAAGCCGACGAGTCGAAAGTTGATGGTGCGAAAGTGCTGATAATAAATTGTATAGGTTTGCTCTCTGCGCTCTATCGCTATGGTCAGTTGTCATATATCGGTGGTGGATTCGGCAAAGGAATTCACAATACGCTTGAGGCTGCAACTTACAGTGTACCAGTGGTTTTCGGACCAAAATATCATAAGTTCCGCGAGGCCTGCCAGCTCATTGAGCGTGGTGCTGCCATCAGCATATCTGATTATGAGCAACTTGCAAGGGCTTTCGACCACTATTTCGCCAATCCCGACGATTGCAAGCGGGCAGGGCAGAAGGCATCGGCCTACGTTGATGAAATGCGTGGCGGAACGCAGCTGATAATTAAAGAGTTGAGTAAGGTAATGTGATTCGGAGTTCAGAATTTAGAATTCAGAATGATTGAATGACCAATTCCTAATACCCAACACCTAACACCAGAACAAATGAAATTCGCTGATTTACATCTGAATCCAGAGGTTTTTGAAGGCATCGATGCGATGGGTTTTGAAGAGACCACGCCCGTGCAGGAGCAGGTTATTCCGCAAGCACTTGCCAAACGCGATATGATTGCTTGCGCGCAGACTGGAACGGGCAAAACGGCGGCTTACATTTTGCCGCTTCTGCACCATCTGACAACCCGCCACGAGCAGAAAATCAAGGCTCTGATTCTTGCGCCGACACGCGAGTTGGTGATGCAAATCGACCAGCAGTTTCAAGGGTTCTCTTACTTCTGCGGCGTTGAGTCGGTGGGTATCTACGGTGGCAGCGACAGTGGTGTTTGGGACCAGCAGCGTTCGGCTATCGAGAGAGGCGCAAATGTGCTCATTGCTTCGCCGGGACGTCTGCTTTCACATTTGAATCTTGGCTATGTAAAGCTCGATGGTCTTGAATATCTGATACTTGACGAGGCAGACAAAATGCTCGATATGGGCTTTGTCGATGACATTAAACGCATAATCACCTATCTGCCAAAACAGCGCCAGACGCTGATGTTTTCGGCCACTATGCCGCCTAAAATCAGGCAGTTGGCCAACGCAATTCTGACTAATCCTGTCGAGATAAGCATTGCAATCTCAAAACCGGCCGAAGGTGTGAAGCAGACCGCCTATATGGCTTACGATGAACAGAAGAACAAGCTGATTGAAAACATTCTGAAAAGCAAGGATTTAGACAGCGTCATTGTCTTTGCATCGACAAAGAGCACCGTGAAAACGCTTGTGCAGGACCTGCGTCGTGCAAAGATTGCCGCGCGTGCCATCCACAGCGATCTTGAGCAGTGCGACCGCGAGGCTGTGATGCTCGATTTCCGCAATCGCAAATTCTCTGTTCTTGTGGCTACTGATATTGTTTCGCGTGGCATCGATATCGACAACATTGGCTTGGTAATCAACTACGATGTGCCGCGTGATCCCGAAGATTACGTGCACCGTGTTGGCCGTACAGCCCGCGCCAAATCGACAGGCGAGGCAATTACGCTCATCAATCCGAAGGATGTGCTGCGTTTTTCAAAAATTGAAAAACTGATCGGTTACGAGATTGAGAAACCGGCTCTGCCCGAAGGTCTCGGTGCCGCACCCGAATACAAACCCGAACCAGTTGAGCGTAAACAGAACCGCCATTTCCATCGTGGAGGCCGTAACAATCGCGGCGGACGCAACAACGGCCACGGCAACCGCCGAAACAACAATGGCGGAGGCAAGCCACAGGGCGGAGGGCAATAACTTCCATTGCATTGTTTTAAGAGATTAGATCAATATTCACAACAAAAAAGCCCCTTGCAATGCAAGAGGCTTTTTTGTATCGGTCTCAAATGATTAATTCTCAGTTTCTGCCGTATCTTCTTCCTTATCCTTGCTGCCGACTTTGAATTCAAGTTTGTCGTCCTTCTTGTCGTACGAGCAGGTGATGGTGTCGCCATTGGCAACTTCGGCTTTCAGAATCACTTCGGCCATCTCGTCTTCGATGTATTTTTGAATGGCGCGTTTCAGCGGACGGGCGCCGTATTGAGCATCG
>JAGCFC010000085.1 GCA_017650325.1 Salinivirgaceae bacterium
TAATTCAGGAAATCGTTTTCTAAATCATAACTTCCGAACCCTAAATCCTAAATATTTTACTATTTTCGTTTTCAAAACTGATTTTGGCAATGGAATACAAACAATTCGTTTTCAATCCGATACAGGAAAACACCTACGTTGTTTACGACGAGACTGGCGAAGCGGTCATCATTGATGCGGGCAATTTCAATGAGCGTGAGAATGCGGCTCTGGACGATTTTGTCAGCGGCAAAGGCCTGACTGTCAAGGCGGTACTGTGCACTCACTGCCATTGGGACCATATTTTCGGGCTCGACTGGGTGGCGCAGCAGTATCAGCCGCAAATCTACTGCCACGCCGCCGACCTGGCGTGGATTGAGAATTTCGGCCACATCTGCGAGAGTTACGGCTTCGGCGAGCGTGCAGTGGCTTATCCCACAAACTTTTACAGCAATGGCGACACTGTTCGTTTCGGCCATTCAGAACTGAAAGTGCTGAGCACGCCTGGACACTCGCAGGGCGGTGTGGCGCTCTACAGCAAGGCCGATAATCTGCTTTTCAGCGGCGACACGCTGTTTTTCAACAGCATAGGCCGTGCCGACCTGCCTGGCGGCGACGAGCAGCAACTCATCGAATCGATTAAAAACCAACTGCTTACCCTGCCCGACGACACCGCAGTGCTGCCAGGCCACGGACTGCAAACATCAATCGGTTTTGAACGCACTAACAATCCTTATCTTCAGTAAGTTATGGAACAACACCCGACAAATCTGCTGACCGACCGTATGCTGGCCACCATTGGCCGAATGACTGCCGAAGCCGCACAGTTCGACAACCGCAACTCGATGCTGCAATATATTGCCAACACGGTGGCCGAAGGCTTCGACTCGCCCGAAGGCATATTCGTTACAATTGTCTATAAAGGAACAAGTTACACAAACGGATTGCCCGCCGATTCGGCTGAACGAGAGTCGGTGCCGGTGATGGTTGCCGGCGAGGTGAAAGGCTCAATCAATGTATCGTGGCCGATGGCTCGCACAACCACCGACGCAGCTGACAACCAATATATTGAATGTGTAGCGGAAGTTATTGCAACGCAGACTGTACGATTGAAATACACAGAACTGAAATGGCAAAACCGCGAGCGTCTGAAAGAGTTGGACGCCATCAACTATACCACGCAGATTATCAAGCACGGACTGCCTATCGACGAGACTCTGCAGAGCATCTGCAGTATGTTGCCGCGCGCTTGGCTGAACTCGGATTGGGCTGTTGCGCGCATCAAATTTCAGGACAAGCAGTACACAAGCCTGAACTTTACAGTGACGCAATGGGGTATGAATGAGCAATTTGCGACCATCGACAACAAAAAGGGCAGCATCGAGATTTACTATCTGCGCGATTTTGAGCAGGACGGCAAGCCGGTTTTCCTTCCCGAAGAGCGCAACCTGCTCGCCAACATTGCGCGACTCATTACCGGCTACCTTAACAGTTTCAAAGGCAGTGAGATAATCTTGCAAAAGGCTGTTATCGACGTGCAGCAGCACCGCACCGACCAGCTGCGCCGCTCGCTATCGAAAGAGCACAAGCCGCTTCAGCAGTACTTCAACCAGCAGATGATGGACAAGTACGTCTATCTGGATATGATGAAGTACAAAATCAAGCATATTCTCTTTGTATCAACACTTTACGATGCGTTCCTATTGGAAAACGACGATACGTTCTTCGAGAAGTTTATGGGCGAAATCTATCAGTACAGCCTTTTCTCGCTGCCGCGAATCACGGGCGTCTCGTCGGAGGAGGATGCGCTTGAGATTCTCGACACAACGCCAATCGACCTTGTGATTCTGATGGTCGGAATTGACCGTGAGTCGCCCATCGCCTTGAGCGCGAAAATCAAAGAGATGAACGACTCGATTCCGGTTTATCTGCTTGTCAATAAGAAGGATGACGAGAAATATTTCAACTCGCTGATACCCACCATCACATCGGTTGACAAGATGTTCGTCTGGACGGGCGACACATCGATTATCTTCGCCATTGTCAAGTCGATAGAGGACAGCGTGAACGTATCGAACGACACAAAAGTGGGCCTTGTGCGGGTGATTCTGCTCATCGAGGACTCGCCATCGTACTACTCGCGCTACCTGCAGATTCTCTACTCGATAGTGTTCGACCAGGTGCAGAAACTGCTGCCCGAAGTCGAGAAGAACGAGTTGAACAAAATCACAAAAATCCGCTCGAGACCGAAGATTCTGCACGCGCGCAACTATGAGGAGGCAATCGCTATCTTCAACAAATACAAGGACTTCCTGCTCTGCGTGGTTTCCGATGTTGAATTCGAATGGGGCGGCAAGCCCGACAAAGAGGCCGGCCTGAAGTTTGTGAAATATATGCGCGAACAGGTTTTCAGCGTGCCGGTGATTCTGCAATCGTCGGAGGACGTGCAGATTGAGAACGCGGCTGACAACAAGATTTTCTTCATCAACAAAAACAGCGCGACGCTCTTCGAGGACCTGCGCCGCCACCTGATAAAATATCTCGGCTACGGCGATTTTCTGTTCCGCACCAAAGACGGCAAGGACATTGGCGTGGCCCACTCGCTGCGTGAGTTCGAGATGCTCATCCACGATGTGCCGCAGGATTCGTTTGTGCGTCACGCCATTAAAAATCAATACTCTATATGGCTGATGGCGCGTGGCGAGATTCAGCTTGCGCGAACCATCAACGCAATGCGATTGGAGGACCGCAACGACATTGAGCAGTCGCGGCAGGACGTGCTGAACGCCATCCGCGTCTATCGCGAACAGAAGAAGAAGGGCAAAGTGCTGTCGTACGACGAGACATCGACCGTTGACGAGCACAACATTGTGCGCTTTGCGGGCGGCACAATGGGCGGCAAGGGGCGCGGCCTGGCCTTTATCGACGTGCTTATCTACAATCTCGATTTGGGCGACCTGTCGAAGCGTATCAACTTGCTCACGCCAACCACGGTTATTATCGGCACCGATGAGTTCGACACCTTTATGGAACGCAACAAGTTGTATGTCAAGGTTATCGACCCCGAAGTTTCGTATCAGCGTCTGCGCGAATTGTTCTACTACGGCAATTTGAGTCTTGAGCTTGAGCGCCGCGTTCGCGATTTTGTGAACCATATCGACAAACCGCTTGTGGTGCGCTCGTCGAGTACATCGGAAGACTCTATCAATCAGCCGTTTGCCGGTGTTTTCGATACCTACATTGTGCCAAACAGCTCGAACAAGGAAAAGACGTTCCAACTTGTCTGCGACGCCATTAAACTGGTTTATGCTTCGGTTTATTCCGACCAGGCGCGGGGCTATTTCAACGCCATCAACCACAAGATTGAAGGCGAGAAAATGGCCGTTATTCTGCAGGAACTTGTTGGAAGTCAGTTTGGTGACTACTACTATCCGCACATCAGCGGTGTGGCGCAGTCGTACAACTTCTACCCCATTGCCGATATGAAGCCTGAAGAAGGATATGCTGTAATTGCAATGGGATTAGGAAGTTACGTGGTCGACGGGTGGAAGGCTTACCGCTTCTCGCCGCGCTACCCGAAGGTGTCGATGTACACCACGCAGTCGCTGCTGCAAACCACGCAGACACAGTTCTATGCGCTTGACCTGACCAACAACGACCCCGATTTTCTTGCCAACGGCGAGCTGGCGGCTGTGAAAATGGTTGACACCTACGATGCCGAACGCTACGGCGCGCTGAAGCACCTGGCATCGGTGTATAATGCTGATAATGACACAATCCGGCCCGGACTTGACGGCCCCGGCGCGCGGATTCTGAACTTTGCCGACATTCTGCAATACAACTATTTCCCGCTGGCCGAAACCATCGGCACCATATTAACTGCTGTGCGTGAGGCATTTGGCTCGCCTGTCGAGATTGAGTATGCTGTCAATCTGAACCCCGGTCTCGACGGAAAACCATCGTTCTATCTGCTTCAGATTAAGCCACTTGTGGGCGCTAACACTGTCAAAACCGACACAAGCGTCTTTGAACAGAAGGAACGGCTGTGGCTCTACACGCAGCAAAGCCTTGGCAACGGCGTTGTTGATGACATTGACGATGTGATTTACATCGATAACGATACGTTTAACAAACTGGAAACCATTGAGATGGTTGACGAAATCAACCGCCTGAACACAATGATGGTCGAGGAGGGGCGCAAGTACATTCTGATTGGCCCGGGCCGCTGGGGCACAAGCGACAGGTTCCTTGGCGTGCCGGTGGATTGGTCGCAGATTTCGAACGCGCGTGTGATTGTCGAGCTTGGCCTGAACGATTATCCGCTCGATTTCTCGCTCGGCTCGCATTTCTTCCACAATGTCACATCGATGAACATTGGCTATTTTGCGGTACAGAACCACTCGGCAAAAAGTTTCATTCGTTGGGAAATGCTTGAAAAGCAAGAAACTGTGCACGCTACAAAGCATTTCCGCCACGTTAGATTCAGAAAGCCGGTGAAGGTTTATATGGACGGAAAGGAGAAGATGGCGGGGATTAGTATGGAGTGAGAGATTGGTTAAACAGAGAGTTAGAGAGTTAGAAAAATAGAGAATCAGAGGATAAGTAGATTATAATCAATGATATATTATAAATCCATACTGCCATTTAAATTCATATTTGCACTTCACGAAGTGAGTTTTATATAAAATATTGCACTTTTGGAAGTGAAATGTTGAGAAAAATTTGCACTTTCGGAAGTGCAATTATATCTTTGCAAAAAAGATATAATTATGGAGTCATTGATTACAACCTTCCGATTGAGCCTTGATATGGCCCCCGATGCCTTTGTCCGCAGTTTCCACGACAAAATCAACTGGAACAACCGCCTGTTGGGTTTGGTTGGGCAGAAAGGCGTGGGCAAATCAACGCTTATCCTTCAGCACATCAAGCGTTTCGACGATGTAAGTAAGTCGCTTTACGTTCAGGCCGACGATTTCTATTTTGCCGGGCACACGCTTGTCGATTTGGCCCGTGATTTTATGAAGAATGGCGGCCTGCACCTGTATATCGACGAAATCCACAAATACAAAGGCTGGTCAACCGAAATAAAGATGATTTACGACCAGTTGCCGATGCTCAACGTAGTTTATTCGGGCAGTTCAATTTTGGATATCAAGAAAGGCTCGAAGGCTGATTTGAGCCGCCGCACGGTTGAGTACACCATTCCAGGACTCTCGTTCCGCGAGTATCTGAATCTAACTCAAGGCTGGAATCTTGCGGAGGCCTCTTTGAGCGATATTTTGGCCGGAAAGGTTGATTTTCCTTTCGGGAAACACCGCCCGTTGGTTTACTACAAGCAGTATTTGAAAGCCGGCTACTACCCCTATTTTGCAGAGCCCGATTTCAGAATAAAACTCAATCAGGCAATTACGGCAACGGTTGAGGACGACATTCCAAAATACGCCGATATGCCCGTGGCTTCGGCTGTCAAACTCAAGCGGTTGATGTACGTTCTCGCCAAAAGCGTGCCGTTCAAACCGAACTACTCGAACCTATCGCGCGACCTTGAAATCGGGCGCAACCAACTGCCCGACTACATTGCCTATCTCGAGAAATCAGGCTTGCTAAACGCTCTTCCCGCAAAGGGCAGCGGCGATGCCATTCTCAATAAAATTGAGAAGATATATCTTAACAACAGCAATATAGCCTATGCCGTAGCCGACAGCAATCCCGACGAGGGAACAATCCGCGAGACAATGTTCCTAACGTGGATGCGCGAGAAATTCAGGGTTACGGCTTCCGATATTTCTGATTTTGAGGTTGATGGCCGCACATTCGAGGTTGGCGGAAAGAGCAAGAGCAAAAAGCAGATTCTGACGGCCGACGAGGGCTACATTGTGGCCGACAATATGGAGTACGCCGTTGGAAACAAAATTCCTATCTGGATGTTTGGATTTTTGTATTGAGGCTATTGGTTTTAGCAACTGAAAACCAACTATTTTGAGCAAATTAGTGAACTGAGAAGTAGTGTGGTGGAATAATTGATAATCAATGTGGTTTCATAGAAAGTAATGCCACCACCAACAACAGTATTGTTATAAATGTTTTACAATTAATATCTTTGCAAAAAACGATTAAAACAGATAAAGTAAACAGAGACCCAAACATATTTTGTTAGACAATTTAGCAGCACAACAATATGAAGCAATTACTTACATTTTTCTTTACCACTCTGCTCGCCGCGCAGACTTGGGCAACCAATTTCGATTTCTCCGCCAAAACCCCCAGCGGCCAGACTTTGTTTTACGCAATTACAGGTAGCACCGAGCCTTACACCGTGGTAGTTGTATACCCTAATTATTCGAAAGACGATAATGATTTTTACAGTGGCTACCCTAAACCGGCTGGAACATTGGAAATACCAAGTTCAGTAACAAATGGTGAAATAACTTACTCGGTTACCAGCATTGACGGCTATGCGTTCACAGGTTGCAGCGGTCTGAAATCAGTTGCTATTCCTGAATCGGTCGAGAGCATTGACGGCTATGCGTTCTTCGGTTGCAGCGGTCTCACATCAGTTACCATTCCTAACTCTGTTACCAGCATTGGCAGCTGTGCTTTCAGTGGTTGCAGCGGGCTGAAATCAGTTGCTATTCCTGAATCGGTCGAGAGCATTGACGACTATGCGTTCTCAGGTTGCAGCGGTCTTACATCAGTCACCATTCCTAACTCTGTTACCAGCATTGGCAGCAGTGCTTTCGAAGAATGCAGCAATCTGACCACAGTCACTATTTCTGAAGGCGTCACAAATATTGGAGAAACTGCCTTCTTTAGGTGCTTCAGTCTTACATCAGTTACCATACCAAACTCTGTTACAAGCATTGGCGACATGGCTTTCGATTATTGCACTAGTTTGGCATCAGTTGCTATCGGAAACTCGGTTACCAGCATTGGCAGCAGTGCTTTCGAAGATTGCATAAGCCTTGCATCAATTGTGATTGCAGAAGAAAATACTAAATACGATTCACGTAATAATTGTAACGCCATAATTGAAACCGAGACAAACACGCTTGTTCTTGGCTGTAAAAACACAATAATTCCGAATACAATTACTTCTATAGGATGGTTTGCTTTTTATCATTGTAAAGATTTGACATCTGTCTCCATTCCAAATTCGGTAACATACATTGGTGGTAATGCATTCGTTGATTGCAGCAATCTTACATCTGTCACCATACCTAATACAGTCACATATATTGGCAATGGTGCATTCGCATTTTGTGCTAATGCAACGATATATTGTGAAGAAGAAGGCGAACCTGATGAATGGGATAGGCACTGGAATGAAAGTGGTGGAAAGGTGGTTTGGGGATCTGAAATGCCAACAGCCGTCGATTCAGAAGCCTCCACTAATGTGAAAATCTACGCCACAAGCAATATTGTAATTGTGGAAAACCCTAAAAACGAGATATTTGTTTACAATGCAATGGGGCGACTCGTAGGTAGAGACGTGGCGTGCCGTGTCCGCGCAGCAATAACCGTCAAAGGCGCAGGCGTTTACATTGTTAAAACTGGTGGTGTGGTTAAACGGGTTGTGGTGGATTGATAATTCGGTAAAATATTGATAATGTGGTAGAGACGTCATAATATGGCGTCTCTACATTTTTTATATTCGGTTTGAATCGGTAAAAATCGGTTAGAATGAAAAACGCATAGTCCAAATTTGAATTGTGCGTTTATTATTTGATTGAAAGAATTGCTATTGTGTTATCATTTTTGACGGGCGAATACGGTCAACAACAACAGTATTGTCTTCAATATGAAAGATATACACCCATTTCTTGTTGTGAGATACCATTCGGCGGGCGCGAGGATGATACCGGCGTACATCGGCATAAACACTTGGTTTGTAGAGGTCAGCAAAAACCGATAGTGAATTGACTTCTTGCAGCATTGCCTGCAAATATCTTTTTGCACCGTCAAGCGATAAATTGCATACAAGAAATTCAGCCAAATCGCTAATGTCAGCAAGAGCTGTTTCCGCAATTTCAACCTTGTATATTCTCATATTTCTTCAAGACTTCAGTCCAAACCTTTCCAAAATATTCTTCAACCGACATACGTCCGGTTTTGCTGGCGACTAGTTCGCGCTCGGTCTCAGACTGCGCATATGCTGGCATCGGTTCCGAAACTTTTGAAGCTGTGCTTTTACCTGATTTATAAGTCTTTGTTGCCATAAGCGATTATTTTGGTTGTAAAGATAGCATCTTAATCGGTTTTTTCATTCTCAAAAATCTGGTGCAATTTTTGTTCACTATAAAAATGTCATTTTGCAGTGAGCCGAAAAAAAAGTAGTATTGCACTGCAAATGTGAGCGAACAAAAAACGATGACAATTAATATCGCGATTTTATGGTATTTGTAGGATTATTCAGTCAGCACAAATTGATTCTCGAGAGCATAACAGCCTATCTGTCAAACTATTCCGACATAAAGGTGGTGATTGCCACTAACGATAAGGCAACCTTGTTCGAGAAGATGAAGCAACACATTGTGCACGTGCTTGTTGTGAATATGTTCGAACTTTCGACAGCCGAACTCAACTTCATCATCGACACAATGCTGAAATATCCGAAACTGAAAATCCTGTTGCTCTCAAACGCCAATCGCGACGATGTGATTCTTCGCTCAATCAAGGCCGGCGCCAAAGGATACATCACCATTGATGCCACCGGCGGCGAACTGGCACAAGCCATCTTCTCGCTGCGTGCGGGCCACGACTACTACAGCGACAGCATCACACAACTGCTGCTCAACCGCTACATTTCGAGTAATTTAACCGACGCTCAAGCCGATGACGGTGAGGATGCCTTGAGTGCCCGTCAGATTGAGATTCTGAAACTCTGGGGCGAAGGATTCAGCAATCAGGAAATTGCCGACAAGCTGTTCATCAGCGTGCGCACCGTCGAGACGCACAAGAACCATATTATGCAGAAACTCAACTTGAAAAGCACCGTCGATTTGGTGAAATACGCCATCAAGAGCAATATTATCAAGTTGTAA
>JAGCFC010000086.1 GCA_017650325.1 Salinivirgaceae bacterium
CAGTTCGCCTGTGCCAACGTCAACGGTTGTGATGTGCAGGTGGTCGGAATCGGGGTGGTCGATGCAGGTTTTCACCTCACCAATCACAAGACCTTTGAGTCCGCCTTTAACTGATTGATATTCACTTATACTGTCAACTTCTAGACCGATGCTTGTGAGTTTGTCGGCAACTTCCTGCGCCGTAAGGTCGGTGGCAATGTATTGCTTAAGCCAATTGTATGAAATGTTCATTTGTCGAGATTTTTTACGAACCGCAAAATTACCCTTTTTTCGGTTTATATGCAATTGATAAATTGAGGTTTGTTTTGGTGAAATTATAGTTGCCGCCAATGCAGAAAAACGCTTGGTCAAAATAGGAGCGTGCTTGTTTCTCAGAGTGCTGTCGAGATGCGTTTGCGGAGGGGAAAACTAAAAACAAAGCCGAATGAACTTTTAATGCTCATTCGGCTTCATATTATGTAGGTTATGTTGCTTTAAATCAGCGGTTATGTCGTTTTAGTCTTCATTCGCATCACCCACACGTTCCAACTTGAAGTCACACGCTGAGAACCATCTGGTGCTATTGTCCCATTTGGCGTCTCCGAAGTTCACAAAACTATCGTCGGTTGTCAGTCCGTAAGTGAGAGTTGTCGGCATATCGATGGTGAACTCAATCTCGACTTTGCTCCATCCGTAACCCTTTCCGTTGTTGGCATTGGCAATGGCTTTCAATTGCGGCAAGTCGGCCGATACATCGCCCAACTTGATGCGTTCTTTGGCATCCTCCCATATATCTCCTTCGCGATTGCCCTCTGCGGGTACCATGCTGAAAACTTTAAGGTTGCTGGCGGGAGCTGTGGCATAGATGTACACACCCGGATTCATGGCGCGTGCGTTGCATGACAGAAGGTATCGGCCAGGTTCGACAGGGTGAATCTCTGTTGCAACCTGAAATACTTGCTGCCCGCTGCAGCCCCACACCTCAAGATAGTTTTTTGCGGTATCGCCGGTAAAATATTCTCCGCTGCCGACATAGTGGTTGTCGCAGTCGTGGTTTTTCAGCAATTTCCATCCATTTTTGTGTAAATAATCGCGGTCGAAGTCGGTCATCCACATATTAACTTCAGCAGTGTGCTTGTGGCGGAAGTGACTGTAGTACATTCCAATGGAGCCGCCTAGCGGAATGGCGCAACCAATGGAAATCAACCATAATAGTATGAGTACAATTCGTTGCGTTGTGCCCATGGGCTGGGCGTTCTTTGTCAGATTCAGAACAAAGTGTATGGTCGCGTAAAGCGGAATGAACAGTGCCGTCAAGAGCGCAGTTGCAAAGCAGATGAGCATGGCAGGGTGATTTGTCCACACTTCGGAAAGTCCCATCGCGCCAAGCATGAATGGTAAATCGATATTGTTTACGCTAAATTTAGGCATGGCAAGAGCAAAAACTGTGGCTGTCAACACAAACAAGAACGACAGGCATAGGATGATGCACACAAATATTGCAAGGACAACAACAAAACCAAGGCAGATTTTCAGCAAAACTGACAATATTCCTCGCAAAACGCCAGATTGTTTCTCTATTTGTTTGTCATCGACAACGGCGTTTGCCAAGTTCTGCGGATTCACCGCCTTGCCTTGCATTTGCAGCTGCCTTTCGGGTGTGTCGGCTTGGGGAAGCGCAAGCGCAGCAATAACATACACAGCAATTAGCATCAATGTGCCCATGAAGAATGGGAACGGATAGTGTTGAATGCGAAAGACCGCGTTGACGGGGTTGAACAGTGCGAGTAGCACAAACCCGATTCGCCAAAGCGTGACTGATACGCCGGTGTAGGCGGCCACGCCGGAGAGCACACCTGCCACCATCTTGTCGTCGGTGTTGCGGTATAGCCGTTTGCTTGCTTTCGATTGCGAGTTGCTCTGCTCTGATTGTCCATGATTCGATTCGCCTTCGGCATCGTCCAGTTGCTCCGGCTCGCCAATGCGCACAATAATATCCTTCACATGGTCGATTGTAATGGCCTCTATGCCTTGCTGCTTCAATTCTTCGAAGAGTTCGGCAATTCGTGACTCAATGTCGCTGACAATCTCGTCGCCACCCTCGTTTTTTCCGAATACCGAATGGAGCGAGTTTATATACTGTTGCAGCATTTCGTAGGCATCTTCATCGATTTGAAAGAGCCGTCCGCTTAAATTTATAGTTACATTCTTTTTCATAAGTGTCAGTATTAAAGTTCTTTAAGATGATTTACTGTGTTCGAGAGTTCGGTCCAAGCGCTGTCGAGCCCTTCGAGAAACTGCTTGCCCTCGGGTGAGAGGGCGTAGTATTTGCGCGGAGGCCCTTGTGTCGATTCCTGCCATTCGTAGTTCAGCAGACCATCGTTTTTCAACCGCGTGAGTAGGGGATAGAGCGTTCCCTCAACCACAAGCAACTCAGCGTTTTTCAGTTGCTGTATGATGTCGCTGGCGTAGAGCGGCTTGTGCTTCAGCAGCAGAAGCACGCAGTATTCCAGCATTCCTTTGCGCATCTGCGATTTTGCATTTTCGATGTTCATATCAAAAGCGTTTTGTAGTTACGACGATGCAAATATAGGTAAAACTTGGTACTATGCAATACATAATACTAAGTTTTTGCAAAGAATTATGTGCTTTGCAAAAAATAGTGCAATGAGATGATTGTATTGGGTTGTATTTCAATACAATCAATCAAAAGATGCAGTTTGCCGATTCAAGGATTGGAAAAACTGCGCAGAAAAGTGTGAAATCTGTTATTATCCTAACAATATATTATGCAGACTACTCATTCAACGATTTCAGCAGTTTTACCAAAGCGTCAGGATTCCACATGCTGATATTAATATCGAGCACATGGCCGTCGCGGTCGATTAGCTTGTATGTTGGAAAGCTGGATACTTTCAGGTAATGCTCGATGGCACTTTGCTGCGCGGTCGGCAGATTGTAATGGACAATGTTCTCGCCTTCGAGCTCATACTCTTTGATGACGTTTTTCCACGATGCGTCGGGGCTGTTGTTTGCCAGATAGAGATATACAAGGTCGAAATCTTTTAGCAGCTCGAATTCGCTCTTGCTTTGGGAAAGAAGTTGACGGCACGGTGTGCACCAGGTGCCCCAAACGTCAAGCAGAATAAACCGCCCTTTATACGGCTCGGTTATTTTGCTCAGCAATGCTTCACCGTCGCTTATATCTTTCAGGTTGTCAGCCGATTTAATGCTTTGCGACTTCGAAATGTCTTTATTCAGAATAGAGAGATACTTGTCCTGCTCGGCTCGCAGGAACTCTTTTGCGGCGGGCATTGTCACATTTTCTTCAAAATACAGCATGCTTCTTTCGGCAAGCGGTTGTACGTCATGCTCAATTTCATTATGAAAATAGTGCGTTATGATTATGTCGCGCAGAACACTGTCACAGCCTAGTGAGTCGGCAATAGCGAGTGTCTGATATAGGCCATACAAGGGCGCTTCGGCAACCCGTACATTTTTAATGTCCTCGCGTTGCAGAATTGCCTCAGTTTGCTTTGCATTATCTGTTGGAATCGAGTCAATCTCTTTCTTTAATAAGGATTTAATTAGTTTCCAGTTATGCTCGATTATAGCTAATTCTTCATCGGTAATCGATACCTTTCCGGCCTCGCGGTAGCGGCGCAAAATGCTGACTTCCATATCGGAGTGTGTGGTAATTGTGAAGCCTTCAACCTTAAAACTATACCGGGTTCTGACAAGTTGCTCCACAAAATACCTTCTAAAACTTGTGAACTCACGGTATAGAGTGTATGGGCGCGGCCGATTCTGCCAGTGCTGCTGATAGATATAGTCATAGTATTCTTTCGGGGCGGAAAGAATGCTGTAGGTCCCTTGTGCCAGCGATTTGCCTTGATTGATATTGTAATTGCCTGTAAGATAGGTTATATACCGGTCGGAAATAGTTGGGTGCGCCTTCATGGTTTTTGCCAGCTCGTTCATTCTGTCAGCCTTCAAATTCTTCATTTCTTCAAGATATTTCATTATCGATGCTGAATCGGCGGCGGTAGGCCCGTTTCCGCTCAACCACTGAATGGGGTGTGCCAGCGTCTCATTTTGCAGGCGGCAGTTCTTGCCCATAAACATTTTGTGCCCTTCCTTGTAGTCGTAGAGAAGAAAATAAGTCTCTCCGGCTTCGAAAAGTGTGCGGATGTAGGTGCGCTCCCAGTCGAAAAACATTTCCGACGAGTTCAAAAGCGGAATTTTTGCAACAAAACGCCCAAGTGAGTCGATTTTTGCCACGTAGTCTATTTGTTTATCCGTGAAGATGTTTGTGACGCCCACTTCGTATTCATTTCCAAGGTTTTTCAAATGCTGTGGCATATCTTTCAGCCAGCCAATGAGTGTCACAGTATCAGTTTGGTAGTGGGTGTCGCGGAATGTTGTGCAGGTGTCTTTTTGCGGGTAGTCGGGCAGGGTTACCGATGTGATTATCGAATAGTCGGCCTTGGAGCCGTCGATGGTGATGGCGCGCTGCCCATTGCGGTTTTTCTCCACGCTGACGCTAACTTCTTTGCCGTTATTTTCGAGTACAAACGAATAATTGTCGGCCGACTGCTGCCGCTGTTTGTAGTTCCAAAACTCGCAGTTGTAGATGGCAAAGTCGTCGTAGAAACCAATTACCCAGTCGCCTGTCGAGTTGTTGCGCCAGTTCGATGGAAACAGTCGGTTGGCTCTTGTGCTTGCGTTTTCAATGCCCAGCAGCCTGAACGCTCCGTCGAAGTCGCCTTCAATAAAGTCGAAACGTTCGGTTTTCAGGGGCAGCGGCTCAAAGTGGAACACCACGTCGGCCCGGTTGTGGTCGGTCAGGTGCACTTCTTTGTCAAGCTCGATTCCGTCGCAGCTTTTCAGTGCATAAAGGCGGTTGCCTGCTTTAAGGTATGTGCCCGATGCAAATCGTAGCCAGTTTTCCTCCCGATAGCTGATGTGCATCATGACGCGAGTCTCGCTCTCGGTAAACTCCACACGGTTAATCTCCATTAAGATACTGAAAAAACCTTCGATGTAGCGGTTGCTTTCGGTTGCGGGGTGCTCCCATACCACAATTTTGTCTTTCCCAACTGCCGTAAAAGCGGTAAGCGTCAGTATTGCGAACAGAGCCGCAAAAATGTTTCTTTTCATAATAATTAGTTGTTTAATTTATAGTTAGTTAAGTTTAAAATGTGCAAAAAGGCTTTAAACCAAATAGTCTGCACACTAGGAAATCGATTATGTGTTAAAGGTATTATTTTTTTAAACCGATAGTTGTTCGGGCTTTTAAAAGATGGGAAGATTGATCCGTGCAATGTTTGGTTGTTGTTGTTTAGTGGTGATGAAGGCCACGCATTTTTCGCAGTCAAGACCGTAGCAGGGAATAATATTTTTTATTCTTCGTAGCCTAATTGTCCCGGTAAGCGAAGTTTTTCCTTGTGGGGAAATGTCGCCTCATAAGCCTCGAAGGCATCGGGATTCTCATCGGCCACAAAATATCCTTTGGGCGGACAATAGGTGCCCTCGCGGCTACCCCAATAGCCGGGGATTAGTTCCTGCGCAAGAAAATACGGCACTTCTGATTCTCTCGGCTCGCCGTGATAATGGATTTTCAACTTGCTTGCCAAGTCAAAACCGGCGTGCTTGTAAAAATCGATGTTGCCTTCCATCGAAAGCAGACCGATGCCCAGTTCGCGTGCCTTCGCCAGCGAGTGGTTCAAAAGCTTCAGCCCGTATCCTTTTCGCTTATAATCAGGGTGAATGCTGATAGGTCCGAAAGTCCACGACGGAAATATCGCACCGTTGTCAAGAACAATTTCCGCCTTTGAGTACATCACGTGCCCGATGATTTTTCCGTCTTCCTCCATCACAAAATCAAGGTCGGCAACGAAATCGGGATTTGTGCGGTATTGGTTTAGGACGAAATGCTCCAAGCATCCGGGGCGATAGACATTCCAAAACGCCTCGCGCGTAAGGTTTTCAACCTCACGGTAATCTTCGGCTCGCTCTAATCTGATATTCATATTTTATTGATTTATATCTTTTTCAATCTTAGATGATAGCACTTTCGCCCATAGCGCTCCGGCAATGTTGTGCCATACGCTGAACACGGCACCGGGCACGGCGGCCAGCGGCATTGTCGCAAAATGCGTCTGCGCAAGCGTACAAGCCAGTCCCGAGTTCTGCATCCCAACCTCAACCGACACTGCCGCGCTTTTCTGAGTGGTCATTTTGAGTGTCCGCGCAAGCAGCCAACCAAGCGCAAAACCGCATACATTATGCAGGGCAACGGCAAAAATGATTGTCAGCCCCACGCTCATCAGTTGTGCGGAATTTGCAGCCACCACCGAGCCTACTATCAGAACAATTACTATCGACGAAACGGCCGGCAGATAGGCGGTTACGGCTTTTGTGAATTCGGCAAAGAAACGCTTTATGACAAGGCCAATGCTTATCGGCAGTATTATCACTTTGACAATCGACCAGAACATACTCAGCACATCGACCTCAACGCTCGCGCCAACCAGCAGCCACGTGAGCAGCGGTGTTAGGAAAGGCGCCAGAATGGTTGACACACAAGTCATTCCAACCGACAGGGCCAAATCGCCTTTGGCAAGATAGGTTATGACGTTCGACGCTGTGCCGCCCGGGCAGCAACCCACAAGCACCAGACCCACGGCAAGCTCATCGGGCAAACCGAAAATCCGCGCAAGCGCAAGGGCAAGCAGCGGCATAATGCCGAACTGTGCCAGACAGCCAATGCCTACATCTTTCGGGCGGCTGAACACAATTTTGAAGTCGGTGGGATTGAGCGACAGTCCCATTCCGAACATCACCACGCCCAAAAGGTAGTTTATCGAACTTGTTTTCACCCAGCTGAACGAAGCAGGGACAAACAGAGCAACGATGGCTGCCGCCAAAACCAAGGCGGCCATATATTTTGCTATGAATGTGCTTATTTTTAATAACATAACTTTGGAACTACCGATTTTCGATTACCAACTTTTTGTCATATTCGCCATGAACCACATTACGCACGAAACAAGGTGTCCGCGTCCTAAATTGGTGGCATTCAAGCTTACTTTGTTTGGAAAAGCGTTTGCAACCGCCTCGGCATTGGCAAACGGCACAACGTCGTCGGTGCGGTCATGGGTGATATAGATGTGGTGTGTCGGAGTCCAATCTTTTGTCAAATCGTTGTCGGCGAGACATTTAAACAATGCCTTGCAAAGTTCGCTGTCGCGGTTGAGGGCATCGCTACTCAAAATATCGGACAAACGGACACCATTCTCGCCGTTGCCCGCATATCGTTGTAAAAACTCTTTGTTCAAATCACCAGTGCTATATTCCTTGCTGGCAATCATTTGGTCGATCTTGGGTTTGAGGTTATTCACATAGTCATCGCTATAGAAATCATCTTCGGTCCACTTGCCCAAAACATCGGGATAGGCGGCAATCATCGCTTTCAGCGTGAGCGGAATAGCACACGGAAGAGACAGTTGCTCTTGCTCAAAATATCTTTCGAAAGTAACGGTTGGACTGTAGGGCCCGGCGCAACAGAACGTGTAGGCAAAATGCCACGTATCAGCAAAATCGGGATGGGTGTCGAGCCACTTATGAGTGGCCAAGGCGTTGCCCGCTCCCTGCGACGCGCCCACAATGCAGAGTTTGAAATTTTCTTCAAGAGCAGCCTTGGTGTTCTGCGAGAAGACCTTGTACCCGGCTGTCAGCGCATCAATGCAATTCTGGGCACATAAATTATGGTTGATGTATGGCTGAACATGGTCTTTTGTCACGCCAAAACCAAGATAGTCAGGCATTATTAGAAGATTATCGCCGCAAAGAAACATGGCCTCGTACGAGTTGGTCATTGTGGGGCAGGCGGCGTTATCGGTTATGGTGTAGTGCGGACAGAGCAGAATGTTGGTCGGATTCAAATCTTTATTATCGGCACAGGCCCAATAGGCACGAGCCGAGAGTTTTATGTCATTTCCCAACTCATCGACGCTCCAATAGTTGTAGCTTACGCTACGCCATTTCAGTTCTCCTTTGCCGCCTTTTTCCGCAAGAATCTTGTCGACACGTTCCTTTTGCATAGTCAGGAAATACGTTCTAACCATCTGCACTTGAGAATCATACCCTTCAACGTTTATGTTCAAAATAGCATCGGAAAGTTGGGAACTGCTGAAGATTGTGTCGGCGGTGACCTCAAAATTCACAGATTCAACCTGGCTGTCGAGATTGATTCTTGTTTTTTGCTGTACTTCAGGTTCGTCGGTATCTTTTGAGCAGGATGTTGCAACCAGGCCAATTGTGGCGATGGCAAGCAGTGCGATTATGTGTTTTTTGTTCATTTTTATCATTTTAAATTCTTTTCCTTAATCCATTGCCGTGCGCGGACGGAGATATTGCGTTGCAGACACTCGCTGTAGAGCCACGGCTCACAGCTGTGAATGTCGCCAACGTTGATAAAATCGCGGTAAGCCGGATATTCCGCACCGCTGTAACCCTCAACCACCAGCACGTGATATTCGGGTGAAAGTGTGACGGTGATTGTGTCGTGAAGCGTGGCGGGCGTGGCGTCGGTGCGCCAGTTGACGGGGTTGATGGCGATGCAGGATGCCGAAATCACCGGATTGGCATATTTCACATCCTTCACCGTGTTGTAGCAGATGGTGATACCCGTGTCGCTCTCGCCTTGTGCGGGACGGATGTGGTGGCAAGCGGCAGTGTCGGCCGGCGTAACCTTGTAGCCCAGAACGTAGGCGGCAGCCAATTGGCTGTAAGTCTCATCGCTGATGTGCTTGAGCAGCTCAACCACTGCCAATCCGCCCTGACTGAATCCAGCAATTATCAGCGGTCGTTGCTTGTCGCGATGTTGCTGAAAATGGTCAAAAGCCGTGCAGACATCGGCCATAGCAAGGCGCGTGCGGCGAGTTATGGTGTCGTCGTTCTGCGTGAGAAAGGCGTCTATTGTGGCATGGCGGTAGAATGGCGCGTAGAAACGGTTGCCCGGCGACATATAGGCTGCCGCGCGGTTGATTTCAATGGCCATTCGGTTGCGGTGTTCGGGATTCCACACGTCGGCATAATGGCAGGTGCGGCCGAGACTATCGGTCCAGTCCTCCTCCCATGTTGAGACCACATAGAAAACGTCGGCTCCGGTGTTGTCGGGGTCGGCATCGGCGGTAATCCACATCGCGGAATCGGCATAATCGGGCGCTTGCGGTGCAATGCCAACAACTGCAACTGGCTCGCAAGAACGGCTTGTACCATTGGTGCACGACACCGCCAATGCTGCGCATATCGCGAAAGCAGCACAATGAATTAAACTGATTTTTAGATAGTTCTTATTCATTCCAATTGCTTGACGGGGAAATTAAAATATGTGTCGGGGAACGGCTCGTTGTTCAGAGTGAAGTGCCACCATTCGCTGTCGAGCGGTCGGAAACCGTGGCGCAGCATTGCTTTTCGCAGAATCATACGGTTTTGGAACTGCTCTTCGGTAATGGCGCGGCCCGTCGGGCTTTTGCTGTTGTCGCCGGTAAAAGTGCCGGTGTCGGGGTTGCCGCAAAAATCGGGATGGCTCTCCGTGCCAAACCAGTCGAACGTGCCGCCCATATCGAGTTCTTTTTCTGTTGTCATATCGAAAAGCGTCAAATCGACGGTTGAGCCGCGCGTATGTCCACTTTTGGCCATAATGTAATCCTGCTCAAAAAGAAGTGATTTATCGACATCGGGGTAGAAATAGGTGCGCATCAGCGTGTCGGCAATGTCGGCGGCCCAGCGAACAAAGTGGTCCACAGCCACTTGCGGGCGGTAGGCATCGTAGATTTTCAGTCGGTAACCTTGCCGCATCACATCGTCGCTCACGGCGCGAAGGCTGTCGGCGGCACGTTTTGTGAGCAAAGCCGTTGGTTGCAGGTAGCCGTCGATTCGGGTGCCCACAAAGTTGTAGGTGCCATAATAGCGGATTTCAAGAATGGCATCGGGAACGGCGTCGGTGAGTGTTACAAACTGACTCGAATCTTTATCTTTATCAGTGGTCGGACTTTGGCAGGCAACAAATGCGCAGCACGCAGCAATAATAAATGATACGCTCTTTTTCATTGTTTCATTTTTTAGTCGTTAACAGCAAATATATACGATTCTTGTTGCGTATGTTATTTGGCAGTTTTAGGCCAGTTTCTTTTCCATTATCTCATACACAAGTTTAACGCCGTTTTCGAGTTCGTATTTGCCGTGCCCAACCGTTTTGTAGCCCCTATGCTCATATAGGAAAACAGCGGCCAGAGAAGCGTCCAACGCAACGGTATCATAATTCTCGAAGATTTTAGTTTCCAAATGGTCCATAATCATAGTTCCATAACCATGACCTTGATATTCAGGCAAAACATACACGCCTGTTATTTGGTTTTCAAAATGGCAACCAGTTCC
>JAGCFC010000087.1 GCA_017650325.1 Salinivirgaceae bacterium
TATCAGGCAGGTAACCGCACCGATATGTGCACCGCCTGCTTCTCGGGAAAATATCCGACGGACCTATATGATTTAGGAAGTAGGATTTAGGATTTAGGAATTAACAATGAACAATTAATAATTAACAATTAATTAGGCAGATACAATGGTGTTAGGTTTTAGGTGTTGGGTGTTTGTAGGGACGTCATATTACGGCGCCCGAATCGAAAAATATAAATATTAAATCTGTGTAAATCAGTGTTATCTGTGCGAAAATGAACAATCAAAAATCGAAAATCAATAATCAAAAATAGATATGTCAAAATTTGTATTTGTTACCGGCGGAGTTGTGTCGGGATTGGGAAAAGGAATCACGGCGTCGAGTGTGGCGTTGCTGCTTAAGGCGCACGGGCACAAGGTTTTTATGCAGAAATTCGACCCTTATATCAATGTTGACCCGGGCACGATGAGCCCCTATCAGCACGGCGAGGTTTTTGTGACTGCCGACGGTACCGAAACCGACTTGGATTTAGGTCATTATGAGCGTTTTATCGACGAGGAGATGAACTACACGTCGAACATCACAATGGGCAAGGTTTTGAAATCGGTTATCGACAAGGAGCGCCGCGGCGATTTCCTTGGCGGCACGGTGCAGATTGTTCCGCACGTTACTGACGAGATTAAGAACAAGATTTACGAGGCGGCTTCGTCGTCGGGTGCCGACGTGGTGATTACGGAGATTGGCGGCACCATCGGCGACATTGAAAGTGAGGCTTTTCTGGAGGCGCTGCGTCAGGTGAAACTCGAAAACCATCCCGACGACACGCTCTTCATCCACACCACGTTGGTGCCTGCGCTTTTCGGGTCTAACGAGTTGAAAACCAAACCGACACAGCACTCTGTGATTGAGTTGCGCGGCAAGGGCATTCAACCCGATATTATTGTCTGCCGCACGCCTGTAATACTCGACGCCGACGTGCGCCGCAAAATCGGCCTATTCTGCTCTGTGCCTGCCGATTGCGTCATTTCAAGCGCCGACGTCGATATCATTTATCAGATTCCGCTGCTCTACCATAAACAGAAAATCGACTCGCTGATAATGAAGCGGTTGCAATTGCCGCGCGGCAAGTTCGACATTAAGTTTTGGACCGATATGGTGCGCACCGTAAGCCACCTGAAACACGATTTGCACGTTGCCTTGGTGGGCAAGTACACCAACTTGCAGGACGCTTATATCAGTGTGGCAGAATCTCTTAAACACGCTGGATACAAGTTCGGTGCAAAGGTTCACGTCGATTATATCGACAGCGAAACGCTTGAGCCGATGACTGATGCCGAAGTGGCCGAACGTCTGTCGGGCTTTGCCGGAATTGTGGTTCCGGGCGGCTTCGGACAACGCGGCATTGAGGGTATGGTGAAGGCCTGCCGCTACGCCCGCGAGAACAACAAGCCTTACTTGGGACTCTGCCTTGGTATGCAGATTGCCACCATTGAGTTTGCACGTAATGTTGCGGGACTTGCCGGAGCCACGTCAACCGAATTTGACCCGGCCACACCGCAGCCTGTCATTTGCCTGATGGAGGAACAGAAGGGCGTTGTGAATATGGGCGGAACGCTGCGTCTTGGCAACTACGATTGCGATATTGTTGCCGGTACGCTCACCGCCAAAGCCTACGGTGCAGAGCACATTGTTGAGCGCCACCGTCACCGCTACGAGTTCAACAACAGTTACCGCGAGGCCATTGAGAAGGCCGGACTGGTTGTGTCGGGTGTCAACCGCAAACTCAATCTTGTCGAGATTGTCGAGAATCCGGCTTGCCGCTTCTTTGTGGCTTGTCAGTTCCACCCCGAATTCAAAAGCCGCCCAACCAAACCGCACGCATTGTTTGTGGGGTTTGTGGAGAGTTGCTTGAAGTGAAAACGAGCGTATTATTGCATAAACAAAAAGGGCTGCCATCCGACAGCCCTTTTCTGTTTGTATGCGACTGATTATCTGCATTTTTTTTAATAGTTCATGTCCGTTGTGTTGCGTTATAAGCAACTTTAAGCTCATAGGTTGTTGAGTGGTTCATTCGGCAGATAACGGAAATCTTTTTGTGTGAGTTTGTTTTCTTTTGGTATCTTGCCGATTGGCTTGGCTGGCATTGAAATTGCATATTGGATGCCGGTTCAGGACTGAAGTCATATCCTGCTTCGAATAAAATTCAAGTAATTTGAGGTATTGTTAGACACTGTATAAATCAAAAAAAGTAATGAGCAAATCGATAATTATAATGCGCCACGCACTGTCGGAAAATGGTGGTTGGCTCATGCCAGATGCCGATCGGCACATATTGCCGGAAGGTATTAGACAGACCGAAGAAGTGGCTCGCAAAATGTTAGATTCGGGTCTTGTTCCTGATATGGTATGGACAAGCCATGCGCAGCGGGCTATAGAGACGGCTCAAGTGGTGCTCGAAACACTTAATGTCGATGTTGAACAACAGATTTTGCGAATACTTTACGGTGAAGAGGAGGAAAGTGTTATTGAGGCTGTTTGTCTGTGCGATAACAGTACTGAATGTTTGCTTGTAGTGGCTCACAATCCATTGGTATCAAGGCTTGCAAGCCGATTGTCGGGCAGTTCCGTGTTCGGCTGGTTTGCCACTTCCGATCTGGTCTGGCTTGAGTTCGATACCGATGATTGGAGTAAAATAATGGTTTCGGAAATAACAAATAAAACTAAAATATCGTCGGTTATGCGCTGATTGTCAGTGTGCTTTTGTATAAAGAGCTAATTTTTTTACAGCAAGGCTGCAACTTTTCGGGAAAATATCATCATAAGAATAAAAAACGCGTTTTTCAATGGACTTTACAACTGATTTTTGGACAAAGGCCTACAACCGAAACATCGACAAACTGACGGGTGTCTGCTACCGTTATGTGGCTGACCGTCAGCTTGCTGAAGACCTTGCCCACGACGCCTTTATGGCAGCAATGGAAAAATCGGATTCGTTCCGTGGTACGGGCCAGTTTGATGCGTGGTTGCGACGCATTACGGTGAACACCGCTCTGCAACATTTGCGCACTCAGGCTGCCAATCAGCTCTACGAAAACATTTTAACCGACAACGACATGGACAACAGCGACAACCGGAATATTATTGCACAAGTCGATTTCTCGCAAGAGGAACTTCTTGCCGCCGTCAATCAACTGCCAGAACACCATCGGCTTGTATTCAACATGTATGTGATTGACGGATACTCACATGCACAGATTGCCGAAGAGTTGAATATCAGCGAGAACACATCGAAATCGCACTTGATGCGTGCTCGCAAGCGGCTTCAGGAGATTTTGACCGAAGAAGCGCACAAGAAACAGCGCCGTCGTGCCTGGCTGTTGTTCTTCTTGCCTTGCCGCGATGGCTTTGTCGATAAGCTTTATCAGCACAGCTTCAACAACTTCGGGATTGCGCCGGCAACATCGGCTGCCTCGCATGCCATCAATTTTGGTGCTGCGGCAGGACACATCACCGTTGGCTCGACAGCCGCAGTGACAGGCGGAATTGCTGCCGCCACAGTAGCCGCAGGAGTGGGTGTAGGCGCAGTGGTTATGAACTCCGACGACAGCGCGCCTGTTCAGGAACCTGAACCAGTGATTATTATGGATAGCACTATAAATCAAATCGATACACTTGCCGATGAGTTCCCGCCTGACACACTGAATCTGGCCGACACATTGACATATCTGTCGCCCGAGCCTGCGCCTGAGCCAAAAGCGATGAAAGTTGCTGAGCCGAAGAAGGAGAAGAAAACCGTGATTGTCAAAAAGAAGGTGATTACCCACCGCAAAGTTGTGATTCAAGATACAACTGGTGTTAGAGATACAATTGGTGTTAGTGATTCTACTACTGTTAATTAGCCGGCTGACAATGGCTTGGATAAATACTGCGCGCAATCTGAAGGTTTGTTTGATTTTCGTTTGCGATAGCATATTTTTGCGGCGTTAAAATATTTTATGCATTCATTGCCGAAACTCATACTGATAACAATAATCGCGTGTTTGTCAAGTTTCTTGACCCGGGCGCAGGACACTGTTTACATTTACGAAGAGGTAATTGTTTACGATACTGTGTATGAGGTTATCGAGAAGCGCGTCAATCCGTTTGCAGGTGCCAAGGAGATGCGCATTATCCAAGTCGACACACTTACCAACACATCGAATCTGTTGATTATCGGTAATGGTCAGACAACAACCATACCCATCGACAAAGTGATTATCGGCGATAATGTTAAGGCCAGTGATACTACAAACAATTTGCGTTTTGTCGATTTGATGCTGTTTGCCGCCAAAAACATGCTCATCGAAAAAAGTACGCTCGATATGTTTATGGGCGGTGGCGTATGGACGAGCATCTGTAGTCCGATAATTGTTGAGGACCATATGGCCTGGAATGAAGGCGGCAACATCACAATCAATTTTGGCGTGAATTACGAAACACAATTCTTCAGCCGATTCACCGTGGGTACTGGTGCAAATATCCATTTCTTACTTGAAAACGAGGGGCTTAAAGGAAAATTTACTTGCAATTACCCAGATTGCAACTCATGCAGTGACGATGAAAAATACACTGTGGACATCAATCTTTTCAACATCCAAAAAGGGGAAAAGGGACATGGTGAGGGCCTTGATATGCATTGGGACGAGACCGCCGATGGCCACTACGAGGATTCTGTCGGGTTGAAAGAGGCGGAATCGAATTATGTGCTGTTTGCCGTGCCGATGCGTGTTGGCTACCAACTCGGGAAATTCAACCCGTATGTGGGCGCAGAGTACAACATCCGTATGGCAATGAACACCGATTTGAAAGACCATCATTCGCTGGGCATAATCACTGGCATGCGCTACGATTTCGGCAGGCATTTTGCCGTATCGAGCAACCTCTACGTCCCTATCACCAAAGACATGACGCACTACGGAACCCTCTACAGCCGCTCCGACGGCACGAAGGTCAGAACCGACAAATATGTGTGGCGATCTTATCGTATGGAAATTATGGGGCATTTTAAGTTTTAGCTGCCATAAGAAATTGAAAACAAGTCTTTTACGAAATAGTCATTTCCCTATTTGCGAAAAATCAGCAAAGAAATCGGGCAATTGTTTATATTTGTATTTTTAGTGACTATTAAACTGATAAAAATAATCTCCGCTCGATTCGGGAATTTATTATTTGCGTGTGTTGAGTTTTCAATCGAACAAGAAAATGAGAATAGTACTGCTACTTATAATGCTGATTTACAGCGTGTCGCCTGCAATGGCGCAGTTGAAGAAGGCCGATGACAAGCAGGCGCAGGAGCGCATTGCCCAAATTAAAAAGCAGGGCGACGTGTACTTGTGGGGTGAGGCGCAAGGCAAAACTCTCAACGTGGCCGACCGCGATGCCTTGGCCGATCTTATCGGGCAGATTTCGACATCAATCCAAAGTGATTTCACCTTAATCCGAAACGAGGATCCCAACGGCTACAGCGAGACATACAAAGGCGTTATCAAAACCTACTCGCAGGCCACGTTGAGCAACACCGAGCGCGTGGTGGTGGGCAAGGAGCCTAAGGTTACCGTCTTCCGCTACATCAAGCGCACGGAGATTGCCAAGATTTTTGTGTCACGCAAGAACAAGATTATCGGTTTCGTGGAGTCGGCCATAAGGGCAGAAAAGAAATTGCAGATGGCCGATGCTCTGCGTTATTACTATTGGGCGCAGACGTTGCTCCGCAGCCATCCCGATGGCGCCACAATAAAAATGACCAACGAGGAGAGTGGTGAGCAGTATCTGTTGGCTTCGTGGATTCCGGAGCAGATTAACAACATTTTCAATAACATAAGAGTGATGAAAGGCGACTCGAAAGTCGATGGAAACTTCCGTCAGGTGGAACTTTTCTTCACGTATAAAAAAGAGCCTGTCAGCAATTTCGATTTTACCTATTGGGACGGCCAGGATTGGTCGAACATTACGTCGGCTAAAGACGGACGCGGTGTTGCCGAGTTGCCCACAATTGCCGATGAGAACAAAATGGATTTGAAAGGCGAGTACATTTTTGTTGGCGAGGCCACTATTGATACCGAACTTAAGGACGTGATGGAAACCCTTGAACCGGTGCCCTATAAGAGCAGTAATTTGCAGTTGAGCAGCGTGTCGGCCAAACCGAAACAGGCGCAGAAGGAGATTCAGAAGGCGCAGGAAAAGACAGCAGCCCGCACAGAACCGTTCTTCGATTATGTCAAAGACGACGCTGAGTATAAGAACATTATGGCCGAAATCGAGCGGAGCATTGTGAACCGCAGTTACGACGATGTGCGCCAGTATTTCGACAGCGAGGGTTGGGACATGTTCACCAAACTTGTCAACTACGGCCGTGCACGAATCTGCGGAACGCCCAACTATCGTTTTGCCAAAACCGACGATGGTGTTATCTGTCGCAGTATGCCGCTAGCTTTCTACTTCCCGAACAACAACTGCTCGTTTGTTGAGGATGTGGTGTTTGAGTTTGCGCCCGATGCCAAAATAGTCCATTCGTTGTCGTTCGGTCTTGCGCAGACGGCACTTGAGGGCATTACTGGCAAGACGCAATGGAGCGAGGCTTCGCGCCTGACGCTTATTCGCTTCCTCGAAAACTACAAGACGGCCTACGCACTCAAGCGCATCGATTACATAAGCAGTATTTTTGCCGATGATGCACTGATTATTGTGGGCAATGTGCTTAAAAAACAGCCAGTTCAGGACGCAATCACCATCGAGCCCGACAAGCAGGTTGTACGTTATACCAAACAGACAAAAGAACAGTATATCAAAAATTTAAGTGTTTGTTTCCAAAGCAACGAGTTCATCAACTTGCGTTTTGCCGACAACGAAATCCGCAAGGCGGGTAGCGGCGAAATCTACGGAATACAGATTAAGCAGGATTATTTCTCGTCGAACTACGGCGACACGGGCTACCTTTTCCTGATGGTTGACCTGAACGACCGCGAAAGGCCGGTGATTCACGTCCGCGCGTGGCAGCCGGAGAAAGACCCCGATTTCGGTTTGATTGATCTAAGTTCGTTCACATTCTAAACTATGAGAAGAATAGCCAGCCTTATCACTATAATATTTTGTGCCTCAGTGGTTTTTGCTCAAAGCGACGACAACAGCATTTCTGTGGCGTCGTTCAAGAAACTCGAGAACGACCTGACGGCTCGCACGCAGAAGAAAATCGACCAGAATGGTGAGCCTTGCGCGCTTATCAAAGTGTCGGTACAGAGCGATGGATTCATTTTCGAAGGCGATGGATTGGGCATTGTAACTACCGTCCCGAAAATCGAGGAGGGGGAATATTGGGTGTACGTGCCACGCGGCGCCAAATACTTGACTGTCAAACATAAAACGTTGGGAATTCTGCGTCAGTATGCCTATCCGGTCAAGATTGAGCAGCAGTGCACTTACGAGATGCGGCTGTCGCACAAGAAGATTGAAACCGAGGGCAACTATTTGATTATAAATGTTGAGCCAAAGGAGTCATCAATATATATCGATGATGAGAAACTGGATCCCGAAATAAAATCGCCGTTCCTGCAGACAGGCATTCATACCTATCGTATTGAGTGTGATAATTATGTGACAAAAACCGGTACTATCACAATCAGCAAAAGCGAGCGATTCAATCTTGATATTACTCTTGAGCATGCAAAAGGCTATTTGACTGTTAATTACAAGCCTGATGGCACCGATGTTCTTGTTGATGGCAAAGCAGTGGGCAAAACACCGCTGCGTATCCGTATTGAATCGGGAGAACATAACCTGACGCTGAAAAATAATTTGTATATAGAAGAGAATCAGACTGTTAAAGTTACACGTGACGGCGAAATTCAAATTACTGGTGAGTTGAAAAGAATACCCTCTGGCTATATCAAAGTGAAGACAAACGTGCGTGGCGCATTGATTTACATCGATGATAAGCAGGTTGGCAAGAAGCATGGTGTGTTTGAGGTTCCGGCAGGCACACACACTGTACACATCAGTAAACCTGGTCTGATTGAGAAAACACAAGCGGCTGATGTGGTTGCGGGAAAGACCTATAAGGTGATCGCAAAAGAGCAGCTTCCCGACGCCTCGGTAAGGCGTGAGCACCGCCGCGCCGACAGGCGTGAAGCCAGGGAACGCAGTCGCAGCGAGAAGCAAGATGCCCGTGCCGCCGAAAAACAGCAGAATTACGATGAGCGTGTGGGCAAGCGTTACATGAGCACCGGCATTCGCGGTTTTATTGGTGGTGGACTGCATTTTGCCCCCGATGCTACAGAATTTGTCGATGGTATAAAAGCCGACGATTCCAACTCCGACGAGATGAAACACCCGAATGCGGCAGGCAATGGTGTACATGTTTCAGTGTCGTTGGGCAACAACATGAAACCTTTCTGGTACTTGGGCGTGGGCGCATCGTACGTCTACATGGCCACAGGCACTAACCGCTATGGCTGGTCGGTGCCGGTTTATTTGGATAACCGCATCGAGATGTTCAACCGTAGGATTTCGCCGTTTGTGGCGTTGAGGCTGGGCGCTGGCGTGCCGTGTTACACAGGCAACAACTCGTACAACGCCTGTGGGTTCTATTTCTCGCCATCGGCGGGTATGCGCATTGGCAATTATAGCTTCGGACTTTCGTACACAAACAACATGCCCATAGGCGAGAAGAGTTTCAAAGCTCCGCAAATAATCTCGGTGGGTGTGACGTACGATATAGGAGGAAGGGGCAAGTAGAAGAGACCTTCTGACAGCAAAAAATCAAGTTTGCCATCATTGTAAACCATGTAAAGGCACTGTAAACCAAGTGTAAAAAACTTTACACTTTTTTACAACTTGTTGAATTGTTATTTTTCTGATTATCAAAATGTTCGCTGTTCTGGCACGGCTTGTGCCATTGTTTTTGCAGAAGAATAAAAATAAACGTTATGCAAAAACAACTGATTATCGGCATTCTGATGGCTATCGCGCCAAGCACATTCGGAGCAAACGCTTCCGACAGTGTCCGCACAATGACACTGAAAGAGTGTATGGAGTATGCCGTTTCGAACTCAACAAAAATCCGCATTAGAGAAGCCGCCGTGGGTGATGCGCAGATTGCCCGTCGCGATGCCATTCTGTCGGCTCTCACACCGCAGATTGACGCTGGTGCCAGTGCCGGTTACAACTTCGGCCGCAGCATCGACCCGCAGACAAACACATATTTCAACACCACATCGTTCAGCAACAATTACAACATTTCGGCAGGAATCACACTTTTCAACGGTTTTCAGGCTGTGAACAACATGCGCGTGTCGAAAACATCGCTTGCCATTTCGCGGACAGAGCGTGAGCAGAATGAAGCTGAAATCTGCCTTGCCGTGATGGAGGCCTACTACAACGTGGTTTACTATTGTCGTTTGTGCCAACTGTTTGACGAACAGATTGCTACAGCCAGAACAGCGCTCGAGAAGATGCGCCGTCAGGAGGAGCTTGGGCAGAAGAGCCGCGCCGATGTCATCCAGCTGGAGGCCGACCTCGCCGACCGCGAGTACGACCTTGTCAGCACACGCCAGATGCGTGACGAGCAGATTATGAATCTCTCAGATTTGATGTTCTTCCCGATGGATGAGCAGTTTACGGTGGACACCACGATGCCCATGGTCACTGCCGACACTCAAGCGGAAGAAGATGTTGTCAATTATGCACTTGGTAACAACCCTGATGTGAAGATTGCTGGATGGCGCGCCGAGAATGCAAAGCGCGAACTGTCGACGGCTAAATGGCAGATGTTGCCACGGTTGAGCGCTAGCGCAGGTTGGGGCACCGGCTTCAACTCTGTTGATCAAAATGATTTCAACACTCAGTTACGCAACCACGCCGGCGAGAGCATAGGACTCTCTCTTTCGATACCTATTTTCAACCGACTGAATCGCTACTCTGAAATATCACGCAAGAAAAACTCATACATACGTGCTACGGCTGAACTTGACCAGAAAAACCGTGAGACGGAATCGGCTGTGCGCAAGGCTTTCAACGATTGCAACACCGCTATGGCTGCCTATCAACAGGCGTGCAAAAAGACTGAAATTCAACAGGAAGCCTACCAACTCAATCAAAAACGGATGGAACAAGGGCTCATCTCGGGGCTTGAGTATCAGACAGCCGTAAACAACTATTTGAAAGCAAAATCCGATAATATGAACTCGCTCTTCACATACCTGATAAAGCAGAGCGTGCTGAAATATTACAGCGGAATCGATTATGTAAATCAGTGAAGAATAAGGCATTAGGCACTAGTACAATAAAGAAAACGAAAAACATAAACTTTTAAACTTGTTAAACAGCGAAGCGTTTCAATTTGTTAAACATTCAATTAATCAGTTAATCAATTAATCAACAAATAATTATGGATAGAGTTATCGAACAAAAAAAAGGAATTGCGGTGGTTTTCTCGAAGAAAGCATTGCCGTATTGGTTGGGTGCCGGTGTTGTGGTGCTAGTGGTTTATCTGCTGCTGCAAAGCGACTCAAAGACAATGAGGGTTGACGCCAACACGCTGACAATTAGTAATGTAGCCGATGGTAAGTTTGACGATTACATTCGCGTAAGCGGACAAGTGCAGCCGATGACGACCATTCAGTTGAGTCCGCTTGAGGGTGGCGTTGTCGAGCGCATAATTGTTGAGGAAGGTGTTACGGTGAAAGCCGGCGACCCGATTCTGGTGCTTGCCAACGAGAGTCTCGATTTGCAGATTTTGAATTCGGAGGCTGAGCTTGCCGAAAAAGAGAATATGCTTCGTAACACGCTCATCCAGATGGAACAGCAGAAACTAGCTTTGCGCCAGGACGCGATGGGGCTGGCCTTGGAAGTTAAACGCAACAAGCGCAAATACGAGCAGCAGAAGGCTCTGTTTGAGGAAAAACTTATTGCGCGTGAGGAATATTTAAAGGCTGAAGAGGATTTTTACTTGTCGGTTGAAAAGTACGAATTGGTGCGCGAGCGTGCCATTCAGGACAGTTCGTACCGTAGCATCGAAATTAAGAGAATGGAGGAGAGCCTCGAAAATATGCGCTTGAATATGAAGATAATACGTCGCCGCAAAGATAATCTGGTGATTAAGGCGCCCATCGATGGCGAACTTGGCTTGCTTGACGCAGTTTTGGGGCAGTCGATTCAGCAGGGAACCAAAATCGGTCAGATAAACTCGGTTGGCACTTATAAGATTGAAGCCCAGATTGATGAACATTATATCGACCGCGTGGCACTCGGACTTTCAGCCACTTTCGACCGTCAGGGTGAGGTGTTCAACGCAACCGTCCGCAAGGTGTACCCTGAAGTCCGCAGCGGCAA
Source organism: Salinivirgaceae bacterium (assembly GCA_017650325.1). Taxonomy (GTDB): domain Bacteria; phylum Bacteroidota; class Bacteroidia; order Bacteroidales; family SZUA-534; genus RUG13583. The sequence continues at coordinate 11,345 of JAGCFC010000087.1, forward strand.
GTTTCAAGCAGATTTCCGCATTGACGGCACCCAACCCGCCAATATACGCAGCGGCCAAACCTACTATCTAAACCTACAACTCGGCCAAAGCGAAAATGCGGTAATTATCCCGCGCGGTTCATTCTATCAGTCAACCGGTGGCAAATGGATTTTTGTGGTTTCGCCAAAAGGCGACAAAGCAGTGAAACGTGAAATCCGCATCGGCCGCCAAAATCCGAAATACTATGAAGTGCTTGATGGCCTGGAGCCTGGCGAGAAGGTAATAACCTCATCGTACGAGAGTTTCGGCGACTGCGAAGTGCTTGTGTTCTAACAGGCAAATGACAGCGATTAATACATGAAGTTATAACACACTCTTTGCTGATAACCAACAACTAACACGTAAAACCATAGAACAATGAAAAGTTATCTGAAATTTTTGTCACGCAATAAGTTATACACTGCTATTGAGGCGGTGGGGTTGATTGTCAGTTTGGCGTTTGTGATTCTGATTGGCAGTTACGTGGTGCAGCAGTACCAGGTGGCGCACGAAAACCCCGACTGGAAGCGGATTTACTCGCTTGGAACCGACCGAATCATAGGCTTGGGCTATTGGGACAAGGAAGAACTCGAAATGAATATTCCCGAGGTGGAGAAAGTCTGCCGAATATCATTTTCGATATATGGAGGCACCATCGAGTTCGGCGGAGAAAAAATGCAGGGAAGGTATCCTGCAACTATTATCGCTGACCCCGAGTTGTTCGAATTGTTCCCATACCTGCATTGGGTAGAGGGTTCGGCAAGCAGTTTCCGTGGGCAGAATGTGATTGCCGTCAGTGAGTCGTTTGCTCACGAACTTCTTCGTACCGTGCAAAGCGACAATATGTCGTCGCTTTTGGGCAGGGAGATTCGGTTGGAGGATAACTATACGATTGTTGGAGTACTGCAAGACTTTAAGGGAACATTCCTTTCTGATGCAAGTATCATTCAAATTGTCGGGAAAAGTGAAGAAGATAAGAATTTCAACGCCATCGGCAACTACTCAACGCTGTACCGCATCAGAGCCGACATCTCGCGCGAGGAGGCCGATGCAAAGATTATGAACCTTGTCAGGAAAAACTATGAACCAACTTATGGCGACCAGACGAAAAACTGGCATACGTGGCGATTCGATGAGATTTTCTGGAATGGAAACAATCATAGCGGTTTTTCTCGGCAAGGAAACAAGCAGATGGTCTATGTGCTTACTCTTGTGGTATTCCTGCTTCTGCTGTCGGCCATTTTCAACTATATCAACTTAAATTTCGCTTTAAGCGGCAAACGCGCCAAAGAGATGGCCACACGCCGCCTGCTGGGCGAAAGCAGTGGAGGCATTCTTCGGAAGATTATTGCCGAATCGGTGGCATTCACGGCTGTCTGCTTTGCGGGTGCGCTGGTGCTGGCCAAACTGCTGGTTCCGTTTATGAACGAGTTGCTTGGAACGGAAGTCACATTATCTATTGATTTAAATGTCAGATTGCAGGTTCTGCTGACACCAGGTTACATAGCCGCTTACATTCTGGCTGTGCTGGTGCTGGGAGCAGTCAACGGACTGGTTCCGGCTTTGGCTACTTCACGTTTCCAGCCAATCGATGTCATCAAGGGTACACTGCGCCGCAAGAATCGGATGGTTTTCAGCCGCGTTTTCATCATCATCCAGAACATTTTGGCAGTGATGCTTATAGCGTTGGGGTTGGTGATGGAAGCTCAGATGAAACATATGCTGGAACGGCCCACTCACTCGCGGACAGAAAACCTCTTTTACGTCTATTATATGGGGATAACTTACGACCAGACAAAACTGTTCAAGGACAAAGTTGAGCAACTGCCTTTTGTGACCAAAGTTGGTATGGGGAGCGATTTGCCAGGAATGACCATCGGCTCGCAAAATTTTCTGCTTGACGATGGCACCGAACTGAAACTGGTGCCTATTATAGGCGACACCAACTATTTCAATTTGATGGGACTTGAGATTCAGGAGGACTTCCGACATCCGATTATGCACTCAGTTTGGTTGGGGCAGACGGCTTACAGAGCGGCCAACATTTCCGACACTTCAACGGTTTTCGCGCGTAAGTTCAATTTCCGTGGTGTTCAAGCCGAGTACATTGGCGGCGTAGTGGCTGATTTCCCGAGTAATTCGGCGGCTGCAGGTGACGAGGGCATTCTGAATGTCTGCGTCATCGTAGCCAAACCTGAGGAGACGTTCTTCTCACACAATCTGCTCATCGAAACCATCGGCGAGTGCAAAGAGTACGAAGAGCAGATTCTCAAAGCCTACAGAGAATATCAAATGGAGCA
>JAGCFC010000088.1 GCA_017650325.1 Salinivirgaceae bacterium
ACCGCCACCGAATCGACGGAAGCGGTTGAGACAACTGTGCGGATGAAGGGACTCGAACCCCCACGCCTCACGGCACTAGATCCTAAGTCTAGCGCGGCTACCAATTACGCCACACCCGCGGCAAAAAGCGGTGCAAATATAAGGGAAGTTCTAAAAATTTCACAGTCAGTTGAAAAAAAATCCAATTGTGAAATGCATTCGGTTCCGGAGGCTTTACTCCAAATTCAATTGTGATTTGCAATACCGACAAGGCATTATTGTATGTTATCTAATTAGTACCATAAGAGCATTATTGTTTTGTTCTCACGTAATAAATGTGAGTGTTTACCATAATTCTGCTGTTTTTTCGCCAATGTGCTTATCTTTGCTATTTGAAATGAAAAAAACTATGAGAATGAAGAAGGTTTTTCTTTTCACGGTATTGTTTCTTGCAGTAGCAATGTTGCGGGCTCAGTCATACACGGGCGATGCCGCTCGCGATGCGAAGATTAAGGCTGAAAGTCAGAAAATGACTGATGGCGAGATGATTGTGATTGACGATCAGACGCTGTTTGAATTGTCGGATGAGGAATTTGAGATTGAAACCAAAGGCTATTGGCCTAAGAATCAATTGACCGACTATCTGGTGCAACCTAAATTCGGCGACAAACTCGAAACCTCGACCTATGCAACAGCAGAAATGGAATTGACATGGTTTTATGCCATATTAAATTGCGAACTTGCTGATTACGAGAAATATGTCGATGAGTTGAAAGCAATTGGCTGGAATGTCGATGCCGATTTGCAGAAAGGAGATGACCTTCTTACGTTCGATGCACGGCATAATGCCGGGTTGAAAATGCATTTCACATATCGCAAAAGTAATCGCGATTTTCATCTCGAAATAGATTCAAGAAAAGAATAATTGTTGTAAAATATTTAAAATCAAATTACTATGAGGAAGATTGAATTTTTGTCGATGTTGGTTTTTGCCGCATTTGTGGCAGTGTCGTTCAATGCTTGTAAAGGCGATGATGATGGTGACGATGATGTTGTAAGCTATCTGATTGAAGATGAAGATGGCTGGAAATATACGTTGTCGTACAGCGAACTTAAAGATAGCGGATCAGAATTGTCGTTCACAGAAACGTCCAAGTATATTTTGCCTGAAGACGCAACTGTAACAATAGTGTACACATTTCAATATGATACACAAGCCGACAGCGCCGCCACGTCGAAGGATAATTCGCCTATAACCAGCAGCGTTTGGACTGTAACCAGCAGCAGTGCGGCTATTGCCGATTCCATTTACGACAGTTCCAAAGACGACGAATCGTATGTAATCGAGCGGGATGGAAACAAGATTATATGTACATATAAAAAGGACTCATTGGAAGGTTGGAATTATTTGTCTGTGAAGGAATTCTACGAAGACATGGTTAAGTGGGCGGAGGCTTCGGCCATAAATGAAACAAGTCCGAACAACCAAAAAGGTTCGGCTAACAATGGTGGCAGATCTGATAGCAAAACGACTAACACCAAAATCAATATCAACTTTGCCAAGGATACAAGTGCGACAATCGTTGAGAAAAATAAGATTACATATATAAATGTAGATTCGAAATCGGGTGTTGCAACAATCGGAACATACACTTTTGATGACGCAGGCGGTGTTACCGGTGGAAAAATTGATTATGAGTTTGTCAGTGAAGATAAGGCCAAAAATTATGCCACATATTTAAAGAACAACAGCAAAGACGAGAATGGTGCAAGGCTTTACAAATCGATAAGCATCGATGGTAATAAGGTTATAGCGGTTTATTCAGATGCTGCCGTAGCAGGAATGAATAAGAATGATCTTGAAAGCCAATTCAAAACATCGGGTAATACCAATACCGGAAACGACGCTAGCGGAGAAAACGATAGCAGCGAGGGTGGTAGTGCTGAGCAATAATTTGACAATATATGCGAGCCCCGGCTTTCAGTAAATGGTAGGAGAGTGGAGGCTAAGCTCAGATAAAAAAAACGTCGCAGACATTGCGACGTTTTTTTTTTGTTATTCTGTTTTCAATCAGACTTTAAATCAGCGGAATATTATTCTCTGCACAAGTTTTACGCATGTCGTCGGGCCAAATGCTGGCCTGGATTTCGCCAATGTGCGCCTTACGTAGGAAGAACATGCAAAGTCTCGACTGACCGATGCCGCCACCGATAGACAGAGGAAGCGAGCCTTCGAGCAGGCGCTTGTGGAAATATAGCTCTTTGCGTTGTTCCTGCCTTGTAATTTCAAGCTGGTGCAACAGGGCTTTCTTGTCCACACGAATACCCATCGACGAAAGTTCGAGCGCATGACCTAAAACATTGTCCCAAACCAAAATGTCACCATTAAGACCGAAGTGGCCGTCGCCAGTCGGAGTGGTCCAATCGTCATAGTCGGGAGCGCGGCCATCGTGCTTTTCGCCGTTGCTCATTACGCCACCAATACCCATAATGAATACAGCACCATATTCTTTGGTAATGGCGTCTTCGCGCTCTTTGGCGGTCATATTTGGGTACATCTTGCACAAATCGTCGGCATACACAAAGTGGATGCGCTGCGGAAGCTGTGGTTTGATATCGGGAAACATCTCGTACACAAGATATTCCGTGCGGCGCATTGCATAGAAGATACGTTTCACTGTTGTCTGCAGAAAATCGATTGTACGGTCACCTTCGCCAATGCACAACTCCCAATCCCATTGGTCGACATAGAGGGAGTGAGTGTTGTCAAGTTCTTCGTCGGCGCGGATGGCGTTCATGTCAGTGTAGATGCCGAATCCGTTGCCGATATTGTAGTCGGCTAGAATCATTCGTTTCCATTTGGCCAGCGAATGCACAATCTCAGCCTGCTGTTCTTTCATATCCTTGATTGGAAACGACACGGGGCGTTCAACACCGTTCAAGTCGTCGTTCAAGCCGGTACCTTTCAACACAAACAGCGGCGCCGTCACACGGCGCAACCGGAGTTCGGCCGATAAGTTAGATTGAAAGAAATCTTTTATCCTTTGAATGCCCAACTCTGTTTGAGTCAGGTTCAAAATGGGTTTATATCCCTTTGGAATATTCAGTTTACTCATGTCCGCACATTTTTTTTTGTGCGCCAAAAGTATAAAACAATTCTATTGCTACAACATTTATTTGAATAAACTGAAATTATAATGTATGATTCGTATTGAAAAATGAAAGTTTTTGGTATTATAAAATGATAAAATGAAAGTTGAGGGAATTCACTGGTGGATTAAATGAGTGATATAATATTGGTTGTCAGAAATTTACTAATGATTGCAAATATGCTGCGGAATTATAATCGATATTTAAAGATTGCCATTAATTAATCCGAAAAAGGTTTGGTTTCGAGATATTATTAATAGGTATCGATAATCTTTTTTACAGCTTCGGTGTCAATCACGTTCTTGAATTCCGCTTCAAAATTAGGTGTCATAAGCCCCTGACCGGATGCGTTGCGAATCTCGTCGAGAGTCCAGAATCGGGCATCGTCAATCTCGTCGTTGTGGCTGACGAGAGGTTTGTCGGTCACCGTTACAAACACGTTAATCATTTCCGACTCAACCGCCGACTGCCATTTGTAGCTTGTTACAGCCGTTGGCTCAAAGTCGGTCAGGCCGATTTCTTCACGAGTTTCACGGCGCAGAGCATCGGTCACTTCCTCGCCGTACGCGATATGGCCGCCAACAGCAGTGTCCCATTTGCCCGGTTGGATGCGCTTTGTCAGTGCGCGTTTTTGCAGATATAGTTCGCCTTTGGTGTTGAAAACGTGCAGATGCACAACCGGATGCAGCAGCGTGCGATCTGAGTGACACTGGCTGCGCGGTGCTTTGCCAATCACATTGCCCTGTTCGTCAACAAGTGGCAGAATTTCTTCGGTGCTCATTTGGTTGGCTGTTATTTTTTCGACAGTGGAATCACAAGTTCATCGCCCACTTCGAGTTGCTCACCGTCCGACAGTTGGTTGGCTTTAATCAAGTCAGATGCAGGGTTGCCGTATTTTGCGGCAATCGATTCGATTGTCTCGCCGTTGGTAATTTTATGAATGGCCTTTACCGGGATTTTCAGACGTGCACCAATGGTCAGGTTTTTGGCAACGTCACCGTTCATCTCTTCAATCTTTGCATAAGGCACATTGTAGCGCAGTCCGATTCGGAATAGGTTTTGGCCTTTCTCGACAATGTGAATGTGTATTTTGTTGTCATCCACCGGCATGGACTGTTGGTTGGCAGGTTCTGTTGTCGCGTTTCGGGTTTCGACTTGCGGACTTGCCTGATTGTCGGTATTTGATTGCTCTTTTGGTTTGTTGTCAGCCGATTGCTCTTGATTGACAGGCGTGGCCTCTGGTACAGGTGGGGTTACTTGCTCAACCGATTGCTTAGTTGGGGTACCTTCGTTCACCTTGTACTTGTAAATCTCGTAAAAGCCTATGATAAAGAGCAATAGCGACGAAACAATGGCAACAGTGCGCCAAATTGATACTTGCGGTTCTTTCTTTTTTGTCATAGTTGAAAAATCGATTACCTGCACCGAAACGTTGTCTGTGCCGCCGGCGTTGTTCGCCATGTCAATCAAGCGGGCGGTTTTCATTTCCGATGACATGTCGCTGTTGTTTAAAACCTCGAATATCTCGTTGTTCGACAATTGGTTGGTCAGTCCGTCGGTGCAGAGCAGAAAAGTCTCGTTGCCGTCGAGTTGGATCGGGTTTTTGCAGACGCTGAATTTGATGTTCTTTTCCTTACCAACTAGAACGCTTACTTCGCCGTTCTCAATGTGGTCGCGGGTGATTTGTGCAATTTGGCCGTCTTTGTGAATGTATATGCGGCTGTTGCCCGCCGAAGCGTAGTAGGCTTCATCGTTCTGTATTATCAAGATGGCCAAAGTGGAGCCTATGCCGTTGTATTTATCTTCTTTATTCGATTGATTATAAACACAATAATTTGCATACGACACGGCGTTGGTCAGTGCGTTCGAGAGGTTGCCGTACGAGCGGTCGAAAAAGTAGCGCTTTATTTCCTCGGATGTGATTTTTGCCGCTAGTGCACCGCCGTATTCAACGCCATCATGACCGTCGCAAACGGCAAACACGTGTCCGTCGGCAATTGGAAACTCAACAACAGCATCGGTGTTGTGTTCCTTCACCTTGCCTAAATTGCTGATACTGCCGAAGTTTATATTGAATTTCATTGTTGACGCAATATATTTGCTGCAAAACTAACATTTTGAAGTTTAGTAACCAATTGCTTCGCAAGTTGTTTTGATTATTTTTGGCAAAAATTTCAGAATTATGGCAGAAGACAACAAAGTTATTTTTTCGATGGTGGGTGTGAGCAAGACTATTCCCCCCCAGAAGAAGATATTAAGCAACATTTACCTCTCGTTTTTCAATGGCGCCAAAATCGGCATTTTGGGCTTGAATGGCGCGGGAAAATCAACGCTGATGAAGATTATCGCGGGTGTCGATAAGAGCTATGAAGGCGAGGTTGTCTTTTCGCCAGGTTATTCAGTCGGTTATCTTGAGCAGGAACCAAAACTCGACCCGCAAAAAACTGTCCGAGAGGTTGTTGAGGAAGGCACGGTCGAGATTGTCGCTCTGCTGAAGGAGTATGAGGATGTGAACTTGAAGTTTGCAGAGCCGATGAGCGACGATGAGATGACGAAACTCATTGAGCGTCAAGGTGAACTGACCGAACTGATTGAACAACATAATGGTTGGGAACTCGACAATACACTTGAGCGTGCTATGGATGCTTTGCGCTGTCCACCAGCCGATTGGAAAATTGAGAACCTTTCGGGAGGTGAGCGCCGCCGCGTGGCTTTGTGCCGTCTGCTGCCGCAGGAACCTGACATTCTGCTGCTTGACGAGCCCACCAACCACCTCGACGCCGAGTCGGTACAATGGCTTGAAGCACATCTGCAGCAATACAAAGGCACTGTCATTGCCGTAACTCACGACCGCTATTTCCTTGACAATGTGGCCGGTTGGATTCTTGAACTCGACCGTGGCGAGGGTATTCCTTGGAAGGGTAATTACTCGTCGTGGCTTGAACAGAAAACCAAACGACTGGAGATGGAGGAGAAGACCGAAAGCCGCCGCCGCAAGACTCTTGAACGCGAGTTGGAGTGGGTGCGTATGGCACCGAAAGCCCGTCAGGCAAAACAGAAAGCTCGTTTGAACGCATACGACCGATTGCTCAATGAGGATACGAAAGAGAAGGAGCAAACTCTTGAGATATTCATCCCCAATGGACCGCGTTTGGGAACGAATGTTATTGAGGCTCACGGTGTTAGCAAGGCGTATGGAGACAAGTTGCTCTACGAGAATCTTGAGTTTGTGCTGCCGCAGAACGGCATTGTGGGCGTTATCGGTCCCAATGGCGCGGGCAAAACCACGCTTTTCCGCCTCATTATGGGTCTTGAGAAGCCCGACAGCGGTGAGTTCAAAGTGGGAGAGACTGTTAAGTTGGGCTACATCGATCAGACACATGCGAACATCGATCCGGAAAAAACTGTATATCAGATAATTTCTGGTGGACAGGACGAGATAAAAGTCGGTGGTCGGTTCATTAACGCACGTGCGTATCTGTCGCGGTTCAACTTCTCTGGCGCTGACCAAGAGAAGAAAGCCGGGGTGCTTTCGGGTGGTGAGCGCAACCGCCTGCATCTGGCTCTGACGCTTAAATCGGAGGCCAATGTGCTACTGCTCGACGAGCCAGGCAACGACATTGACGTGAACACGCTTCGAGCCCTTGAGGAAGGTCTTGAGAACTTTGCCGGCTGCGCCGTTGTCATCTCGCACGACCGTTGGTTCCTTGACCGTGTCGCCACTCACATTCTGGCGTTCGAAGGCGACTCGCAAGTTTATTTCTTCGAAGGCTCATACTCTGAATATGAGGAAAATAAGAAGAAACGTCTGGGCGACATCGAGCCGCATAGAATTAAGTATCGTAAGTTGAAAGAGGATTAGTTCAACTGCCGGAAATCCGAATAATTACAACTTTGCCTGTTCGAGTTTTATGATTTGGTGGCAAATATGTTGTCAATTATTGTGAGGAATTTTGTGACATTTATTGGCTTGATGATGTATTCCGAACAGCCTGATTTAATGGCAAATGTACGGTCATCGTCCGATTTGTAGTTCGACGATTGGGCGACAATCGGTATTGGTGAAAGACTGTGGATTTTTGTAGCAGCTTCAATGTTCGCAGTCGACATTTCGATTAGAATAATATCTGCATAATTCCCGTTTTCGAAGTATTTGACGGCTTCATCTGCGGTCAGCCAGATAATTTCGATTCCAGTATTCGATAGCACATGGGAGAGGTATTTGTGGTCTTGCTCAATGTCATCGATTATCACTATTTTACGGTCTTTCCAATTGAAAATCGATTTTACCTCGTGAGAGTGTAGTGCGCTTTCGGGTACATGGCAATCTAGCGGATGGGTGAAGTAGAATGTCGAACCTTTGCCCGGTACCGAAACCACGTTTATTTCACCACCTAGCATTTCGACAAGGCTTTTGCATATTGACAATCCGAGGCCTGTTCCTGTGTATTCGTTTGCGAAAGTGCGGTCAACCTTGATAAAACGGTTGAAAATCAGGTGCTGTTGATCTTCGGAAATGCCAATACCTGTGTCTTGCACGTAAAATTCTATAGTCTCATCCCAGGCCTTGCTAATTCCGAATTTTATGGTTCCGTTGTTGGTGAATTTTATTGCATTTTCAATCAGATTGGTGCATATCTGCCTGAATTTGAATATGTCGGTGCTGAATTTGTAGTCGGCATATTGCGGTGCGAAATCGAGTTGAAGCGACAGATCATCGTGTTCCTCAAGTTTGCTGTCGTTTTTGAAAACGGCAATAATGTCATTGAGAAGCGGAAATAGCGGACATGCCTCTTTTTTTACGGTCATTTGTCCGGTTTCAATCTTTGAAATGTCGATTATATTATCAATCAGAGAAATAAGATCCTTTCCGCTTTTGTTTATCATATCGATAAATTCCTCTCGTTCGGTTTGTGTCAGGTCTTCGTCGGCAAGAAGGTCGCTGAATCCGATGATAGAGTTCATAGGAATGCGGATGTCGTGACTCATGTTCACAAGGAATGACGATTTTAGTCTGTCGGCCTCTTGTGCGCGCTTTTTCTCATGAATCAAGTCATCAGTTATCATTTTGTGGGTTATGTGCCCCGACAAGAGTTTCGATACGATTTCGATTGCGGTGGTTGCAGAGTTGTCGAACGGTTCATCATCGGTCGATTCCACCAATATGGAGCCGCAGATGTTGTGCTCTGAACTTGTCAGCGGAAAGATGCAAACGCTGCCTAACCCTATTTCGTTAAGTGTTTGAGCAATGTCCGCAGGCATGTCGTTGTCACGTTTTGTAATTATTATCTTCTTGTCGTTGAGCAACTTGCGCCATGACGGGCAATCCTCGTATATTATTTTTGTGTCGTCGGGAATTGGGGCGAAGTTGTTTGACGTCCACATATGGCTCAACTGCCCTATTGTGCCTTCTTCGTTGTCGAAAAATATTAGCGCCCGTTTGGGATTAATGTGAATGCCGATTCGCTCAAGTACTTTCACAAAAACATCGGAGTACGATTCGTTTGAGTTGACAATGTTCAGCGATTCGGTATCCAACTCATAATATTGTGATTGGATGTTCAGCAGACTGCGGATTGCAAATGTCTCGGTGTCGTCGGTTATGTTGCATGCCACCGAACCATTGGCCATGCCAATGACATTGATTGACAAGTGCATCTTGCTGTCGATGGGCGATAGCTCGAATGTGTCGGAATAGTTGTCGTCGATATTCTCGGGCAATTCCGGCTCGTGCGATAC
>JAGCFC010000089.1 GCA_017650325.1 Salinivirgaceae bacterium
AGCAACAACCTTCTGATTGGCGCCATCAACGCGTTCAACGGCGAGGCCAACAAGGTGCTCGACACCGCAAGCGGCAACTACACCGCCGTTCCCGACCTTGCACGCTCGTACAAGGCACGCGGCCTGCGCAGCATCATCATTGGTGACGAGAACTACGGCGAGGGTTCGAGCCGTGAGCACGCCGCTATGGAGCCGCGTCATTTGGGCGTGAATGTGGTGCTGGCCAAATCGTTCGCACGCATCCACGAGACCAACCTTAAGAAACAGGGTATGCTGGCGCTCACATTCGCCGACAAGGCCGATTATGACCGCATACGCGAGAACGACACCTTCGCCATCAGCGGCCTGACAACCTTCAGCGCGGGCGTGCCATTGAAAATGACCATCCGCCACGCCGACGGAACATCGGAGCAAATAACTGTAAATCATACTTATAACGCTGCGCAGATTGAGTGGTTCAAGTTGGGCGGCGCATTGAATCAAATTCGTAAACAATCAAAATAAATTGAATATTATGGCAGAAAAAATCACAATCAGCAACGGCAAACTTAATGTGCCGAACAACCCCGTAATCCCTTTCATTGAGGGCGACGGAATTGGCCGCGACATCTGGCCTGCATCGCAAAAAGTAATGGACGCGGCTGTGGCCAAATACTACGGCGGCAAACGCAAAATTGAGTGGAAAGAGGTTCTGGCGGGCGAGAAAGCCTTCAACGCCACTGGCAGCTGGCTTCCCGACGAGACTCTCGACGCTTTCCGCGAGTATCTGGTGGGCATCAAAGGCCCGCTCACAACCCCGATTGGCGGCGGCATCCGCTCGCTCAACGTGGCTCTGCGTCAGACTCTCGACCTTTACGTATGCCTGCGCCCCGTACAGTATTACGAGGGCACACCGTCGCCTGTAAAGCGTCCCGAACTTGTTGATATGTGCATCTTCCGCGAGAACACCGAAGACATCTACGCAGGTATCGAATATATGAACGGCACCCCCGAGAACTTGAAAATCAAGAAGTTCCTGATTGAGGAAATGGGCGTAAAGAAAATCCGCTTCCCCGAATCGTCGAGCATCGGCATCAAGCCTGTAAGCCAAGATGGCACAGAGCGCCTTGTTCGTGCCGCCATTCAGTACGCCATCGACCACAAGAAACCGTCGGTTACGTTCGTCCACAAGGGCAACATTATGAAGTTCACCGAGGGCGCGTTCAAGATTTGGGGCTACGAGCTGGCCGAGCGCGAGTTCGCCGACAAGGTTTACACCTGGAACCAATGGGAGAAACGCAAGAAAGAGATTGGCGAAGAGGCCGCTAACGCCGAAATGGACGCAGCTGCTAAATCGGGCCGCATCATCATAAAAGATTGTATTGCAGACGCTTTCCTGCAGCAGATTCTGACCCGTCCTGCCGAGTATTCGGTGATTGCAACGCTGAACCTGAACGGCGACTATATTTCGGACGCTCTGGCAGCGTGCGTGGGCGGCATCGGTATTGCCCCGGGCGCCAACATCAACTATCAGAGCGGTTTCGCCATTTTCGAGGCTACACACGGAACAGCACCGAAATATACGGGCAAGAACGTGTCGAACCCTGGCTCGCTGCTGCTTTCGGGCGCAATGATGCTCGATTATATGGGCTGGACCGAGGCCGCCGACGGCATCCGCAAGGCTATGAGCAAGACCATCTCGCAGAAGACCGTAACCTACGACCTGCACCGAATGATGGAAGGCGCCACAAAACTCTCGACATCGGGATTTGCTGACGCGCTGATTAAAAATTTATAATTAGGCATTAGGCACTAGCCATTAGGCATTAGATTAAAGAGTTTTGAACAACGAATATGTAAATGGTGTTGGGTATTGGGTGTTAGGTGTTGGTAGGGACGCGATTCATCGCGTCTGAATTGCCGAAACAACCGATTCTCCAATTCACCAATTAAACAGTTAAACGATTAAACAACAAGAAAATGGAGAATTTCATTTCCGACGTTTCAAGATTAGTTGGCCAATCGTGCCAAATCGACAAGGACCTGTTCGACAAGTACAACGTTAAGCGCGGTCTGCGCAATGCCGACGGTTCGGGCGTTCTGGTCGGGCTGACAAGCATCGGCGATGTGGTTGGCTACCGCCGTGAGGGCGACACGCTGATACCCACCGAAGGCGACCTGCGCTACCGCGGATTCCCAATCCGTGAGTTGGTGAAGGGCTTTCAGAAGGAGAACCGCCACGGCTTTGAGGAGACAACCTTCCTGCTGCTCACTGGCAAACTGCCCACATCGCTGCAATTGGCCGAAATGACAACCCATCTGGCAAGCAAGCGCGATTTGGACGACTCGTTTGTCAATATGATTCTCACCCTTCGCGGCCGCGACCTGATGAATATGCTGTCGCGTTCGGTGCTGATTCTCTACACTTTGGACGATACGGCCGAAGACTATTCGCTGCCGTCGCTCGTTAAGCAGTCGCTCAATCTGATTGCCAAACTGCCGATAATTGTGGCTTACTCGTATCAGGGAATGCGCCACTCATTCTATCGCAAATCGCTGGTAATCAGACACCCGCAAGCCAATCTGTCAGCAGCGGAGAACTTCCTGTATCTGCTCAAGGGCAACAAATACACGCCGCTCGAGGCCGAGATTCTCGACCTGATGATGATTCTGCACGCAGAGCACGGCGGCGGCAACAACTCAACGTTCACAATGCGCCTTGTGTCGTCGGCAATGACCGACACCTATTCGGCCACAGCCGCTGCCATTGGCTCGCTGAAAGGCCGCTTGCACGGCGGCGCCAA
>JAGCFC010000090.1 GCA_017650325.1 Salinivirgaceae bacterium
TGGTTCGATTCGGGCGCAATGCCGTTCGCACAGCGCCACTGGCCGTTTGAGCACAAAGACGATTTCAACTCGCTCTATCCCGCCGACTTCATTGCCGAAGGTGTCGACCAAACACGCGGCTGGTTCTACACTCTGCACGCCATCAGCACAATGATTAACGGCAAGGTGGCCTTCAAGAACATCATCTCGAACGGCCTTGTGCTCGACAAGAACGGCAGCAAAATGTCGAAACGTCTGGGCAACGCCGTCGACCCGTTCTCGACAATCGAGAAATACGGTTCCGACCCGCTTCGCTGGTATATGATTACCAACGCGCAGCCGTGGGACAACCTGAAATTCGACATCGAAGGCGTTGACGAGGTTAAACGCAAGTTCTTCGGAACTCTCTATAACACATACAGTTTCTTTGCGCTTTACGCGAATGTCGACGGTTTCACTTACCGTGAGAAGGACATTCCGCTGGCCGAGCGCCCCGAGATTGACCGCTGGATTCTGTCGCTCTTGAACTCGCTGATTAACGAGGTTCAGGACGCTCTCGACAACTACGAGCCAACCCGTGCGGGCCGCGCCATTCAGGATTTCGTCATCGACAACTTGAGTAACTGGTATGTGCGTCTGAACCGCAAACGCTTCTGGGGCGGACAGTACGACAACGACAAGATTGCCGCCTATCAGACACTCTACACCTGCCTTGAGACGGTGGCCGTTCTGGGCAGCCCAATCGCGCCGTTCTATATGGACCGTCTTTTCCGCGACTTGACATCGGCCACTGGCCGCGCCGCCACATCGGTTCACCTTGCGCAGTTCCCCAAAGCCGACGCGTCGGCCATCGACACCGACCTTGAGGAGCGTATGGCACTGGCACAGCGCATATCGTCAATGGTTCTCGGTCTTCGCCGAAAAGTGAGCCTGAAGGTTCGTCAGCCGTTGAGCAAGATTATGGTGCCCATCCACAACGAGACTATGCGCCGTCAGCTTGAGGCGGTCAAGCCGATAATTATGACCGAAGTGAATGTGAAAGAGATTGAACTTCTGGAAAATACGACGGGTATTCTGGTTAAGCGCATCAAACCCGATTTCAAGGTTTTGGGACCGAAGTACGGCAAGATTATGAAACAGATTTCGGCCGCCATCGCCCAAATGTCGCAAGAGGACATTGCTCAACTTGAGGCTGACGAGAAGTTCGACATTAAGGTTGAGGGCGAGACCATCACGCTTGTCCGCACCGACGTTGAGATTGTGTCGGAAGACATTCCTGGCTGGCTTGTGACCAACGAAGGCACTCTCACCGTGGCTCTCGACATCACTCTGACCGACGAACTGAAGAACGAGGGTGTGGCCCGCGAACTTGTGAACCGCATTCAGAACATCCGCAAGGACAGCGGCTTCGAGGTAACGGACAAAATCAACATCCGCATCTCGGACAACGCCTACTCAAACGGTGCCATCGAGGCCTTCGGGCAGTACATCGCAAGTCAGACTCTCGCCAACAAAATTGAGGTTGTCAAAGACCTGAACGCCGACAACGCCATCACGGTGGATATTGACGAGGAGGTGAATCTGTTTGTTAAGGTTGAGAAGATTTAGAAAGATTTAAAGGTTAGACATAGATGGGAACCGCTGTGAACGTAAAGTTTGCAGCGGTTTTTTTGTTTTCAGAAACTCACATTGGGCTGACAATCAGCGCTTCCATAATCTCGTCGGAAACAAAAATGCCATTGTGGGTAAGTTTCAGATGGTGACCGACATATTCGAGCTTGCCATCGGTTACAAAACTTTCGGCCTGAAGTCTCAGATAATCAGTCATTTGTCGCGAATGTTCTCTCGCAAGATAATCCATATCGATGCCCGACGATGTGCGTAGAGCGGTTATCACATAATCGTTGAAAATATCGGAAGGAGTCAAAGTCTCCTCTTCTATTACGCAATTGCCTGTTGTTATGCCAGTTATGTATTGAGCAACGTTGGCCATATTCCAACTGCGAGCGGTGCGGTTGTAGGAGTGCGCCGCCGGACCAACACCCAAGTAAATAGTTCTGTTCCAATAACTTGAATTGTGTCGCGAACGAAAACCCGGCCGGGCGAAATTCGAAATCTCGTAATGCTCAAAACCCTCTTTTCTTGCCCATTCGGTCAGAATATCGAATTGCTCAAGGCTCTCATCTTCCGACACTTCTGCCAGTTGGCCACGCTTCAATTTCAAACCGAAAGCCGTGCCTTCCTCGTACGACAAATGATAGGCCGACAAATGTTGCACATCAAGCTGCGCCACGTTTTCGAGCTGGCACCGCCAATCGTCGGTTGTCATTCCAGGCAGGCCGTAAATCAAATCCACACTTATGTTGCCGAAACCTTGCCGCTGGCTGTTTTTAACGGCCTCGACAGCCTGCTGCGCCGTGTGCCGACGGTTCATTAGCTGCAGCATCGGCTCATCGAACGACTGAATTCCTATACTCAGCCTGTTCACGTCTGTTTCAGCAAGTTGGCCGATATATTCATCAGTTAAATCATCGGGATTGGCCTCAACGGTGATTTCAGGATTGTCAGACACGCTATGCAGCTGTTTTATGGTGTCGGTAATCGATTGTATCTCAGCCGGCTCCAACAGCGAAGGCGTTCCTCCTCCAAAATAAATTGTCCCTATCTCCTCGCCGTTCAAATAGCCGCGGCGCTGTTGCAATTCCGTCTTAACCGCTTGTAAATAGCTAGCTTTCATGTCCAATCGTGTGGTTGAATAAAAATTGCAATACCCGCATTTTCGCTTGCAGAACGGAACGTGAATGTAGATACCGGCCATTGTTTTCTCTTTTATCAAGACAAAAATATCAAAATCTGAAGGTAATCAACCCAATGAATGGCGGAGGCATAGGTAAAGTGTTATTTTTGTGCAACTAAACATTTTTTTAATGAGTAGAATAATAATAGTTATTGTTGCCGTTATCAGCACATTTTCAGCGTTTTGCCAAACTCATGAGCGCAATCTCGAAAAATACTGGCACTACCGCGACCGCCTGCGCGAGAAATTTATTGTTGTTAGTCAAAATGTTGAAGAAGAGGGTGTTAACATACCCGTGGGCGACATTTACGGCGATACTATCAGCTGGTCCGACGGCAACTCAATAATGAGCCACTATCTCTCTCTGCTCTCGACTGAACTTTGGCTTCTGAAAACCAACCATCAAGACTACTCACAAACGCTTGCCGAACTCTACTATGCAATGCTGGCAATCGAGCGTCTTGATTTATATTCGGAGTTGCACTGGCGAAAATTCGACCATAAGTTCCGCTTTCGCAACAAAGCCGACTCGGCTCGTAATCTGGCCTTTATCAACGATTTGGGTTCGATTCCGGTAGCAAACTCATTCGAACCGAAAATATCGGACATAAACGGAATGCATCTGCGCGACGATGCAACTCCATTCTTTTGGAACAATCACAAAGAGCATTTCAACGGAAATGTTTATTCATCGAATTACTACAAAGGATGGCATCCACTCGAGGAAATCAGCCAGGACGTTATTTACCACAACATTGAAGGTCTGGCGCTTGTGGCGCGACTTGTGGGCACCGAAAACATGAGTTCCGTACCTGTTACTTTCCGTTCCAGCATCATTCCGCAGTACCTGACAGAAAAAGGTATTATGCGCGGCGACAGTGTCGATTTTCAACTTTGGGCTGGCGATATTGTTGAGCGCTATGTTACTTGTTTTCAAAGTGTTAAGCCTCTGCGACTGGTCTTCAAAAAAAACCATTGGGTTCTGCGTAATTCAGTTACAGGCAAAAAAGTGCAGCAAGGTTCAGGCGATATTGGCTGGGACACCTGGCTTTTCTACAACTATGGCTTTATTGCCGCCGGACGTGAGTTTACCAACGACAATCTTCGCCACGTAAAAGGTTATAAAAAAGGCGATTGGGTGTTCAGAAACATACTGACCGAAGGTTTCAATTTAACTGTTAAAGAAGCGGTTTTGTCGATGCTGGCTCCTGGCTACAACAAAAAAAATGTTCGCATCACTGTCGATGTTCTCACTGCTGGCGTGTATGAGTTGCACATTCTGCTGATGAAGGGCGTTGCCGGTATTTGCAATCTGGCTCTCGGCGGCAATAACGACGATTACAAGGTGCGCTCGCTTGCCTGCACAAGCAACTATCTGGGCGACAGCACCTACGCAACACTCCTCAACCGCCGCAGCTATGACCCCGGGCGCACAGGCGAACATCTTATCTATGAGCATTTTCCGCTAATGAGCCTGGCTCTCTACGATTTAGATGGCAACCTATTGAAATATGGCAGCAACAAGTACAATGCTGAAAAGTCACTCTACGAGTCGCTCTTGAACACGGCTCCCTTCTACGGTCCAACCGGTAATTGCAAGCTTGACTCTGACCATTTTGCCCGCGAATGGTCGGAAACATCGCGATGCGTATGGCCCGAAAACCTGCGTCCCGGAAAACGGCGTAAATGCGATAACGCTGTATTCAACGGCATGGACTATATGATGCTCTATAACCTTTACCGAATAGTATTCTGCCGCGAGGGATATGGACGGTGAATCAGCTGATGTTTTACAAGTTAAAAGTTTATACCTGTGCCGTTTGGAAGGTTTAGCTTATTAAAACATCCTCAACATTCCAAACCCTCTCAACCTTTCGTCTTAAATCCTAATTCCTAACTCTTACATCCTAAAAATTCTCTATTTTTGCCACGTTTATCAAAACTGTTGACAGTGATAAGGAAATACGATTTTCTAGTAATTGGTTCGGGCGTAGCCGGAATGAGTTACGCTCTCAAAGTGGCCGACGCAGGCAAAGGCAAAGTGGCCATTATCTGCAAAACAACACTCGAAGAAGCCAACACTGCTAAAGCGCAAGGCGGCATTGCTTCGGTAACCAATCTCAAGGTCGATGATTTCGACAAGCACATCGAAGATACTATGATCGCCGGCGACTTCCTGAGCGACCGCAAGGCCGTGGAGCAGGTTGTCCGTAACGCGCCGGCGCAGATTGCCGAACTGGTGAAATGGGGCGTCAATTTCGACCGCACCGAAAACGGCGAGTTCGACCTTCACCGCGAGGGCGGACACTCTGAATTCCGAATCCTCCACCACGCCGACGACACGGGCGCCGAGATTCAACGAGGTTTGATGGAAGCCGTCCGTCGCAATCC
Source organism: Salinivirgaceae bacterium (assembly GCA_017650325.1). Lineage (GTDB taxonomy): Bacteria > Bacteroidota > Bacteroidia > Bacteroidales > SZUA-534 > RUG13583. Next base: position 5,168 of record JAGCFC010000090.1, read on the forward strand.
GAACATCGAAATTTTTGAAAATCACTTTGCTGTGGAGATTATCACACAGCACCATCTGGGCGTTGAGGTAACGCGCCGCACGCCTGATATTGAGTGCTTTGGAGCATATATTCTCAATCCCGAAACAAACAAAATCGATACTTATCTGTCGCGTGTGACACTGATGGCCACGGGCGGCATCGGTTCCATCTACGCCACCACCACCAATCCCAATATCGCCACTGGCGACGGCATTGCCATGGTCTATCGCGCAAAGGGAACCGTGCAGGATATGGAGTTTGTGCAGTTCCACCCAACGGCGCTTTTCCACCCTGGCGAGACGCACCCTGCCTACCTTATCACTGAGGCCATGCGCGGTTACGGTGGCATTCTGCGATTGCCCAACGGTGAGGAGTTCATGCACAAGTACGACGAGCGCCTGAGTCTTGCGCCACGCGACATTGTGGCTCGCGCCATCGACAAGGAAATGAAAATCCATGGTCTCGACCACGTCTGCCTTGATGTCACACACAAAGACCCCGAGGAGACCAAACACCACTTCCCGAATATCTACGCGAAGTGCCTCAGCATTGGCATCGACATTACAAAACAGTATATTCCCGTTGCGCCTTGCGCCCACTATATGTGCGGTGGCATCAAGGTCGATTTGAACGCCTGCTCGAGCATTAAGCGGCTCTATGCCGTGGGCGAGTGCTCATGCACTGGTTTGCATGGAGGTAACCGTCTGGCTTCCAACTCGTTAATCGAGGCCGTTGTTTATGCCGACGCTGCAGCGAAACATAGTCTGCAGAATATCGACAACTACACTTACAACGAGAAAATTCCTGAATGGAACGACGATGGAACAATGACCAACGAGGAGAAAGTGCTTATTGCTCAAGATATTAGAGAGGTTGGCCAGATAATGAGCACCTATGTGGGCATTGTCCGCAGCAATCTGCGTCTGAAACGCGCCTGGACACGCCTGGACCTGCTCTACGAAGAGACCGAAGACCTTTTCAAACGAGTGAAAGCCACCAAAGAGATTTGCGAGTTGCGCAATATGATTAACGTGGGTTATCTTGTTACACGTCAGGCTATTGAGAGCAAAGAGAGCCGCGGCTTGCACTTCAATGTCGATTATCCTCCAAAACAGTAATGGCTGAGCTACGCCGCATATTGCACTTTGTTTTTATTTGCCATGTTGCGGCGGTTTGATATTTTTGACCACAATTTTAAACACTAAAATATTATGAATTTAGCAATAGGCAGCGACCACGCTGGTTTTGAAACCAAACAGATTTTGGTTGAATATCTTAAATCGAAAGGACATACAGTAACCGATTTCGGCACCAATTCGCCCGAGAGCATGGACTACCCCGATGTTGCCCATCCGCTGGCAGAGGCAGTTGAGGCTGGCAAGTTCGATTTGGGAATAACCCTTTGCGGAAGCGGCAACGGCATCAACATCACCGCCAACAAGCACCAGGGCATCCGTTCGGCTTTATGCTGGAACACCGAGATTGCAGCTCTTGCGCGTCAGCACAACAACGCCAACATTTGCGCCATTCCGGCTCGTTTCATTTCGGTTGATTTGGCCAAACAGGTTGTCGACACATTCCTTAGCACTGGTTTCGAAGGCGGACGCCACCAACGCCGTATCGACAAAATTCCGGTTAAACATTAATTGAATAACTGATTGATTGAATGCCTATTCCGCCATTCTGCGGAGACTTTCACGCATTCAATTAGTCTATCAATCAATTAGTCACGCATTATTATGTCCATCGAAATAAAAAATCTGACAAAGGTTTACGGCACGCAAAAGGCTCTCGACAACGTGTCGTTTTCGGTGGGAAGCGGAACCATTGTAGGATTTCTGGGACCCAACGGCGCCGGAAAATCTACCTTGATGAAGACAATCACAGGGCTTGTGTCGCCCACTTCCGGACAGGTCCTGGTAAACGGAGTCGATGTGGCCGAAAACCCCGCCGCCGTACACCGAATGATTGGCTATCTGCCTGAAAACAATCCGCTTTACCTCGACATGTATGTGCGTGAGTATCTGACACATGTGGCCGATATTTATAAACTCGGCAATACCCGGCAGGTGGTCGACGATGTGATTGAACGCACCGGACTCACACCCGAATGCCGCAAGCGGATTGGCGAACTCTCGAAAGGCTACAAACAGCGTGTGGGATTGGCTCAGGCCATAATCCATAATCCGCAGGTGCTCATCCTTGACGAACCCACCACCGGTCTCGACCCCAACCAGATTGTCGAAATCAGAAATCTGATTGTCGAACTCGGGCGTGAGAAAACCATCGTGCTCTCGACGCATATTATGCAGGAAGTGAAGGCTATCTGTCGCGAAGTGGCTATTCTCGACCATGGCGTTCTGGTGGCTAACTGCGGCACCGAGCAAATAGATAATGCCGTCAGCCATAACCGCCGGCAAGTGGAAGTTGAATTTAATTTGCCCGCTGATGAAAAAATGTTGCAACAAATTGCTAATATTGTTGCTGTCGAAAAAACGGGCGCCAACACTTATGTTTTGGAGTCGGAATCGGACACCGACATCAGACAGGATGTGTTCAACTTTGCCGTACAGCACAATCTGGTGGTGTTGGCAATGCAAGTGAAGCAGAAGTCGATGGAAGAAGTTTTTCGCGAACTGACAGGAAAAACAAACACTTAAAAACAGAACAAGATGTCAATCTTAGATGCAGCGAACAAACCGAAAAACATTCTCGAACTGTTGTCGTTCGATCTCACAAAATTTTTTGCCGACAACGACTACTGCGAGATTCAGAGCAAGGATATCGAAGGCGTGTTCATGGTGGAATTTGAAAAGGAATTTCCGCTTGTCGAACTCGGAATGTTCGAAAAAGTGATTTTCCGCCTGTTCAACGACAAAGACAACATAAACGGCAGCAATCACATCAACGTTACAATGCCCGCCAACAGCCGTTATGTGAGCAAGTCGAACATGAAATCATTGGTCAACTCATTATACTCGATTTACGGCTACGACGATGACCGCAAGGGCGAATGGGACGAGAACGATGTTCAACTGTTCCAGGCAAAAGACCTTGAGCGCCAATGGACCATCGGTAACGACAAATGCGTTTACGCTGTAAAACTATCGTACACCGAAAAACACGGACTCTATCTGAAAATATTCTTCTTCAACCGACTTGTCGAAGCCATAAAGAAAGAAGATGTGCAATCTTATTATTGATGAAGGTAACACGCTGTGCAAAGTGGCTGTCGCCAAACAAGGCACCATTTGCGAACTGACAGCCGTAGCCGACATTACGCCGGAATTTCTGCAGCAGCTGTCTGAAAAACATCCTATCAGCAATATAATAAGCATAAGCACTCGGCGCGACCGCGTTGATATTCCCAAAGCATTTCAGGCTATTCCGCACCTCCGCCCCAACGCCTCAACAAAACTTCCTATAAAGATAAACTACGCCACGCCGCAGACGCTTGGCCTCGACAGAATTGCCGCCGCTGTGGGCGCATCGGTGCTTTTTCCCAAAAGCAATGTGCTTATAATCGATTTAGGAACAGCCATTACCATCGATTTTTTAGATGAAAACAATATCTATCAAGGCGGCGTTATTTCGCCCGGACCGGCAATGAGAGCTAAGGCTTTGAACACCTTCACGGGCAAACTCCCAATGGTTGACCTTCCCGAAGAATCAAAGCTGACCGGAAAAACAACCGCTGAAGCCCTGCAATATGGCATTTTGAATGGTGTTTCGTACGAAATCGACGGCTACATCGATGCCTACAACCAACTGGCAGAAAACCTGAAAATTGTTGTCACGGGCGGATTCGCCAACATTATAAAACGCCCCGATGTTAACTGCGAACCCAACCTGGTAATAATTGGCCTGAACAAGATTCTTGAGCATTCAATTGCCTCATAAACCTCTGTCGGGCGGCTGTTATTATCGTCAAAACAACCCTTTCCGACATTAAAAAACGGCTACTCATCAAAGTTAATTTAACAGAAAGGGGTTGCAAAAGGGCACACCTAACAAAGATTTATTACATTTGACGCGGATTTTAATACTAAAAAAATGAAAACGTTTGCTTATAAATTTGGCGTATTGGCAATGACTGTCTTAATGATGGCCAATGCCGCAAATGCTCAACAGAAAAAGTACCTGTCAGACCCGAAATACGGTCCAGACAGTGCGGCTCGTGAAGCGTGCGCAATGCACATATCGTTGTACGGTGAATTCTACAAACAGAAAAACTATAAAGATGCTGTCAACGATTGGAGAAAAGTTTTCCAAAACTGCCCCGCAGCTAGTAAGAACACTTTTATCCGCGGTGCAACCATCTACAAAAACCTTATCAAGGATGAAAAGGATGCCGCTAAGAAAAACGCTCTTGTCGATACTTTGATGATGATTTACGACCAACGTATCGTTTACTTCAAACAAGAGGGTGCCGTGCTGGCCAACAAGGGTGTCGATTTGTACACTTACCGTGGAAAAGAGGCCGCTGCCGATGTCTATGCAATGTTGAAGAAATCGTGCGAACTGGAAAAAGGTGAGACTGGCGCAGGCGTAATTACCGTAATGATGCAGAGCGCTGTTGATCAATATAAAGCCGAAGAAATTGATGGCGCCGAAGTAATTTCTGCCTACGAATTGGCAATGTCCACTCTTGATTTGGCAATAGCAAACAACAAGCAAATTGTTGCCGGCGGTGACGCTAAAAAAGTTCCGGCTGCACAAAAGGAACTTGAAAATCTTGATGTTGACCTGAAAAACGTTGAGAACCTGTTCTCGGAAAGCGGTGCTGCCACTTGCGATGCTTTGATTGCCATTTTCGAGGCAAAATATGATGCCAATAAAGGCGATGTTGAATGGCTGAAGAAGGTTACCAAACTGCTCGACAAGGCTGATTGCAACTCATCGGCACTATTCGCAAAATCGTCGGAGGCACTCTACGCTTTGGAGCCGTCTGCAGTTGCAGCCCGCAACCTTGCCAAACTGTTCTACAACAAAAAGGAAATATCAAAAAGTTTGGAATACTATTCGAAAGCTTGTGAATCGCAAGATGATCCGGAGCTTAAGTCACAGTATTATGTTGAATCGGCATACATTGTGCTTGGCGAGGTGAAGAACTATCCTAAAGTTCGCGAGCTGGCAAACAACGCATTAAAGGCCAATCCGTCAATGGGCAAGGCTTATATAGTTATCGGCTTGGCTTATGCTTCTGATGCTCAAAACATTGGCGCTGAAAAAGTAGAACACGATGCCGCTTATTGGGCCGCCGTCGATAAGTTTACGAAGGCCAAACAAGTTGACTCATCGTGCGAAGAGGAAGCCAACAAACTCATCAACACCTATAAGAAACACTTCCCCAACAAAGAAGAGGCTTTCATGTTCGGAATTCAGGAAGGTTCAACAGTAACTGTTGGTGGTTGGATTAACGAGAAAACAACCGCTCGCTATTGATTGTGAACATCTTACATTACATAAGATCATTTGCTAAGGCTCTTCTTGCAGGAGCCTTAGTTTTTATTTTGTCGAACTGCAAGAATGACATGAACTATGTCAATTCGCTGATTGTCTCACCCGATTCGGCACAAATAAGCGGATACGATTTCGAACTCACCCGCTCGCTCAAAGGTTTTATCACCGTCAAAATGACGGGTCCCGAAATGAAGCAGATTTCCGCCGAAAACGGCGCCTACGAGTTCCCGAAAGGTATTGAAATATTCATGTACGACTCACTAGGCAATGTCACATCGCACATGTCGGCCGATTATTCGATTTATTACGATAAAGATGGCATTTGGGAAGCCAAAAACAATGTCGAAGTAAGCAACGAGAAAGGCGACCAGCTTAACACCGAATATCTGATATGGTCGCGCGAAAAGGAAACCATTGAGACTGACCAGTTTGTGAAAATATCTTCGGCCGATGGCATCATATACGGCGATGGCATGGTGGCCGACCAGCACTTCGACAACTGGGAGGTGAAAAACGGCCGCGGAGTGTTCGATATCGAGAATGAATAAGGTAACGCGCATAATGAAAATGGTTGTGGAGTGCATTTGGTTTGCACTTGCCGTGCTGTGTCTGGGCGTTACCATTAAAGAAATTTTCCGGCACAACACATCCGATGCTCTCATGTTTGCCGCGTTAACGCTGGCCGCCCTGTTTTTCTTCCTTTTAAGACGGTCTCAAAGGAGAAATCTTGAAAATCAATAACAGCCAGAGGCATAGCCTCCCGCTCATTTAATCCTACGTTTGGTGATTATGCGGAATAACACTCATGATATACATAATCAGGCGCAACTGATTGAGTTGATTCAGCAGGTTGGATTTCTGCCTTTGCTCGACAGCGGCATTCGCGGTTATTCGGCTGAGGAGATTGTGAGCGACGAGTGCCGCTTTTCGCCCTCGCCCGATGGCGGTTGGGAATGGCCGTTGTGGAAATGGAAAGGCTCGATAGTGACAGACGGCAATACCGTATATGGCAAGTTTTTTGCCGGCAAGGCCGGATTTGTCAGCCGCAAATGGTGGCCCGATTTCTGCAACTATCGCCGCGGCCGACACCCTCAACCTGCCGAGGGTACTATTGAGGAAGCCATACTTTTCACCCTGCAGGAACAAGGCAGCATGATCACCCGCGAGCTTCGCGCCGCCTGCGGATTTACCGGACCAAAGATGCGCGGCACTTTCGATGGTTACATCACACGCCTGCAGATGGCCTGCCGCATTGTAACCGAAGATTTTGTCTACCCTGCCGACCGACACGGACACGAATATGGCTGGGGTTGGTCACTGCTCACAACACCCGAGCAGCTCTACGGCTTGGAATCGTGCAAATGTGATCGCTCGCCCGAAGAGTCATTCGAACGCATTTTCGAGCACTTCAGAAGTGTTGTTCCCGAAGCCTCGGAGAAACAGATTTTCAAAATATTAAAATAAAAACGCTGATTGTCGATTGATAATCAGCGTTTTATTTGATGTGCTGGTTAGCCTACTTGTTGTAGAACTTCTCTTTCAGCCGTGCGAAACCTTCATTATGGTCGGCTATGCCGTTGAGCGTTGAGTCCATGGGGCACTGACCGGTGCTGTCGTTGTTGAAAATGAATTTGCCTTCGCTGGCATACACCAGTTTGACGCCGGCTTGCGCAAGAATGCGTTTGGCCGATGGTGTGGTGTAATTGGTATGAACCTCGCTCACACCGCCCAAGGCAAGAAGCGAAGCCGCCGCGTTACCCACTTTTTTATCAGCCACAACGGCACCCTTCAACCGTTCGGGCTCAGTGGTTACAATCCGCATGAGGTCATCGACACGCGGACTGGCATGACGGCTGATACTATCGTTGTTGCTGACTACTAGCGAGAGATTCTCGTCGTTAAGAATCTTCAATAATTGCGCTCCGTCAATGGGCTGCTGCCTGCACCCGAAAAGCGCAAAACTGAACGTGAGTAACAAAACCAATTTTTTCATTTTCGACAGTTTTAAAAATCTTCTGTTGTTTGTTGGGCCAAAGATATGATTTTTCGGTAATTATCTGTTTGATTATGATTTTTTAAATCATGGTTTATCGGAAAACGAAAAGCCGGGACCAACGCTGGTTTTTAACTTTGGCACAAAAGTTGTGGGCAAAGATGTGTTTTTTGACAAACTGTTAAGTATGGGGGTCATCGAACTGGAAGACATGGAGTTTTACGCATTCCATGGTTGCTACAAAGAGGAGCAAGTTGTGGGAAACAAATTCCTGGTCAGCCTAACAATATGGTCTGACTGCGTAAAAGCCGGGGTCTCCGACAATATTTGCGATGCCACCAGTTATTTGACCGCTTACGAGGTTGTCAAAGAACAGATGTCGATAAAATCGCACCTGCTGGAAAACGTTGCAACCCGCATTTTGGATGCCTTGCAAACAAAACTGCCGGCCATTGTTTCGGCCAAGGTTAAAATATCCAAAATCAACCCTCCGCTTGGCGGAAAGGTTGGACGGGCAAGCGTTACTTTAGAGCGTGCATTTTGTTGACATTCAATAAGATGGATTTTATTTGAAGGCGATGTTTGAAACTAAAATATTTTTATAAATTTGCAGCGCTTTTTGGTACCGTGGCCGAGAGGCTTAGGCACAGGTCTGCAAAACCTGGGACAGCGGTTCGAATCCGCTCGGTACCTCTAACAAAAGGATTTTCCTTTGTGATTAACTAATTAAATTTTTAAACTAAAAACTTTAAATTATGTCTGACGTTGCAGCAAGAGTAAAAGCTATTATTGTTGACAAATTAGGTGTTGACGAAAACGAAGTTACCCCGGAAGCTAGCTTTACTAACGATTTGGGTGCCGATTCTCTTGACACAGTTGAATTGATTATGGAATTCGAGAAAGAATTCAATGTAGCTATTCCTGATGACTTGGCCGACAAAATCACTACTGTTGGTGACGCTATCGCCCACATCGAGAAAAACATGAAGTAATATACTTTCTTTAAATTGGGTATTAAATTTAGATTATGGAGCTGAAAAGAGTAGTTGTAACGGGCATTGGCACAATAAATCCTTTAGGAAGCAATCTTAAGGAAACTTGGGAGAATGCAGTAAATGGTGTTAGCGGCAGTGACTTGATTACACGCTTTGACGCATCTAAATTTAAAACCCAATTTGCCTGTGAGGTCAAAAATTATGATGCCAACAATTATTTTGACCGCAAAGAGGCACGCAAAATGGACTTGTTTGCGCAGTTTGCAATGATTGCAGCAACCGAGGCCGTCGAAAATTCAAACATCATCGATAACGTCGACAAAGACGAAGTGGGTGTTATCTGGGGCTCGGGCATCGGTGGCCTCAAAACACTTTTCGATGAGGTTATGAGTTTTTCCGAAGGAGGGGAGACGCCACGTTTCAACCCGTTCTTCGTTCCAAAAATGATTGGTGACATGGCAGCCGGCCTTATTTCGATGAAATATGGCTTCAGAGGTCCTAACTTTGGAACCGTTTCGGCTTGCGCTTCATCAACCAACGCCTTGATTGAGGCATTCAACTACGTCCGCTTTGGAAAGGCAATCGCCGTTGTTACAGGAGGTTCGGAATCGACCATTAACCAACCTGGTATAGGTGGTTTCAACTCAATGCAGGCTCTGTCGACCAACAACGCCGAATACAAAACAGCATCGAGACCTTTCTGCAAAACCCGCGATGGTTTTGTGATGGGCGAAGGAAGCGCTGCCATCATCCTCGAAGAGTATGAGCACGCTGTGAAACGTGGAGCAACAATCTACGCCGAAATGGTTGGCGGTGGAGCATCGGCCGATGCCTACCATATAACAGCCACCCATCCCGAAGGCGAAGGCGCAATGCTGTGCATGAACCGTGCACTGCGTGACGCACAGATGAAACCTGAAGACATTGATTACATTAATGTTCACGGCACATCGACTCCTGTTGGTGATATTCCGGAACTTAAAGCCATTGGCAAAGTGTTTGGCGAACATGCCTACAACTTGAATATCAGCTCAACAAAATCGATGACCGGCCACATGCTGGGCGCTGCCGGCGCAATGGAGGCCGCATTCTGCATTATGGCCATCAAAGACGGCATTGTTCCGCCAACCATCAACCACAAAGAGTGGGATCCGCAGATTGACGAGAAGCTGAATCTGACTCTGCACAAAGCTCAGAAACGCGAAATTAAGGCCGCTTTGAGCAACACCTTTGGTTTTGGCGGACACAACGCATCGGTCATCTTCAAGAAAATTTCCTGAATGCTTTGAGAATACAGTTTCTAACGTTTTACGTAAAGCGACTGTTCTGCTCCGACAAGCGGTTCATCAATGAATTGCACCGCATCACAAAACTTTATCCTCGCAACGAAGAGTTGTACAAACTTGCGTTTGTGCACCGCTCGGCATCGCTGAAAATGCCCGATGGAACGCATATTAACAACGAAAGGCTTGAATTTCTTGGCGATGCTGTTTTAGGTTCCGTTGTGGCCGAATATCTCTACAAAAATTTCCCTGACAAACCTGAGGGTTTTCTGTCGCAGACGCGATCGAAAATTGTCAATGGTGAGTCGCTGGCTCATTTGTCGAGCACACTTGGACTCGATAAACTCATTGTGTCGCACGTAAGCCACTTCGACACCAACAAGAACATACTTGGTGATGCTTTTGAGGCTCTTATTGGCGCAATGTATCTTGACCAGGGATATCAGGCGGTGCGGAAATTCATCGAGAAACGGCTGATTAACAAATATATAGATTTCGATACGGTTCTGAATACCGACAACAATTATAAAAGCCGCTTGTTAGAATGGGCTCAGCAGAAAAAAGTGGAGCTTGTGTTTGACACTACCCCACTTGCTTCGTATCCGACACTATTCATGTCAAAAGTCGAAATCAACGGTAACGAGATGGCAACAGGCCGCGGCAGCACAAAAAAAGACGCCGAGCAGGAAGCCGCACGCGCAGCGCTTTCGGTTTTAAACGAAAATTCCGTACTTTAGCCAAAATTCTTTTTTATGAAATTAAAACTCAGTGCTGAAGAAGAGGTAATGATTAAGGTGCTGGCGGTTGTGTCATACGAGCCTCTGTACAGAGTTGCGTGGCTTATCAATCAACAGCTGGGCTGGAATCTTACCGAATCGGAAACACTAAACGTCATTAACAAAGAACACAGCCAGATACAGCAATTTTACGTCTTTTCGTGGAACAATCCTGAAAATGACTCCGCCTACTATTTAATTCAGAACAAAGGAGCCCAGGGGGCTTTAGAACCATCGCTGAGAGCTGTTGACTACTGGCTCCGCATCGAAAACGAAGAGAATGTTGATGATATTATGCTAAATATCAAAGGTTTGGCCGGAACACAAATGGTGTACGAAGTAAAGCCTTCTGACTTGAAGAAAAATAGTCCTGTCTTCAAAAACCCGTTTTATCAGAGTAATTTGTAATGATAAGACTATCGGATTACGACACATTGATTTTTGATTTCGGAGGCGTTATTCTCGATATCGACCCCGACCTGTCGAGACACCAGTTTGTAAAAATGCTTGGAGCGGAAAAAGCAACCCTTCTCGAAACTGAACAATTACCTCAGCTTTATGAAAGTGGTAGCATAAGCCGCACCGAATTTGTTGAAAGAATAAACCGGATAGCCGGCTCACATTTTTCGGAAGATGAAATACTTGCAGCATGGAACGCCATGCTTCTCAACTACAAGCCGCAGCGCATTGAATGGATTAAACGTCTCCACGCCTCCCATCGTCTGCTGATGTTGAGCAACACCAACGATGCTCATTTTGAATACTTTCACAATAAGCTGATTGCCGAATATGGTGTCACTTTCTACCAGTTGTTCGACCATGTCTATCTGTCGCACGAGATGGGGATGCTGAAGCCGTCGCGAAAGATTTTCGAAACTGTGATTGCCGAACAGCACCTCTGTCCGCAGCGCACTCTTTTTATTGAGGACACCGCCCGCAACGCCGCCGCGGCGAAGGAGACGGGTCTGCAAACACTTCTTATTCCGCGCAACGGCGAATTTTACGAACACTTTTCGTGAAGTGATTTTGGTTAGCGCCCTTTCGGGCGAAAATTTCTGCCGCTAACCAAACTTATCCGAATTGAAACCAAAAACCTTTTTCTGATTAGTTTGGGTTAGATTGGTTAGAAAAATAATCCTCGCTAAGCGACACCCCAATAAAAAACGCTTGCGTTTTTAAAAATTTCCGTGTTTTTCGTGCGTTCCGTGGTTGAAACAAAAACACTCATTTTTTGCAAAAAACAGGTCGGTTTTGGCAAATTTTCGCCGTTCGTTAAGTCAAACCCGCCGTTCGTTAAGTCGTCCTTGCATTTTTCATCCTCAAAATCCACTTTTGAATCGTCAAACAATTTAAAGCAAACCAATGGTTTGTAAAAATCGGAAATAACAACTAAAAAAAAGTGATATAAAAACAACTCGAATCTTTATAGGCCTGTTTGTTGGCGCGCTGCTGACGCTAATGATTATCTTCTGCTCGATGGCGGGGATGTTTTAACTAGCTACTATTGAAAACAAAAATAGTACGAACTTTTAAAATTTACTGATTATGAAAACAACCAGACTATTTTTCTTATCGGCCACTATATTGTTCTTAGTGTCGCAGATGAGCGCAAACGCACAAATTGAAGGATTGGCTTTACCTGCCGATTGGTCAGCCACAATAAATGGTGAAACGGTAACCATCACATACTCTGGCAACAAAA